>JBJEAG010000314.1:0-3896 GCA_051868855.1 Alloprevotella sp.
ATTTTTTTCTTGGGAGTCGTTGGTTTACATCTTAAGATGAAAACATTTACGCCTTAAGATGAAAATGCTTGCGCCTTAAGATGAAAATGCTTGCGCCTTAAGATGAAAACCAACGGGAGTAAGGACAGGAATGACAAATCGGCGGGAAGAATTGTTGCCACGCCGTCCGCGAACGAGTTTTTTTCACATTTCTCAGAGCAATGAGGACGGCGGATGCGCCGAACTTCTTAAATTTGCCAATCCCACGGAGATGCCCTCCTTCGGAATCAACTCTAATCCCTCAGAACGCCCATGTCCAAAACGATGCGTTGCGTGGTGGAACACATCACCTTCCAAAATGCAGAGTCGGGTTATGCCGTCTTGCGTGTCAAATCTTCTGACTATAAGTCCCTCGTCACCTTGGTCGGTAGCTTCCTCGGTGTCGGCGTCGGGAGCGTGTTGCAGTGTGAGGGCGATTGGAAAACCTCGCGGTTCGGGCAGCAGTTCGAGTGTGAGCGCTGGGAGGAGGTCATGCCCGCCACCGCCTACGGCATAGAGAAATATCTCGGCAGCGGACTCGTCAAAGGCATCGGTCCCCGTTTTGCACGTCTCATCGTCGCCAAGTTCGGCACGGAGACCATCGACATCATCGAGAACGACATCAAACGCCTCTATGAAGTCGAAGGAATCGGCAAAAAGCGCGTGGAGCAAATCAAGGAGAGTTGGAAGAAACAGAAAGACATCAAGAACGTCATGCTCTTCTTGCAGGGAAACGGCGTGAGCGTCGCATACGCCACCAAAATCTACGGCAAATATGGGAAGGACAGCGTGGAGATGGTGAAGAACAACCCCTACCGCCTCGCCGACGAGGTCTGGGGAATAGGCTTCAAAACCGCTGACGGCATTGCGCGGAATCTGGGCTACGAAAAGACCGATCCGCGTCGCTGCCGCAGCGGTTTGCTCTACACGCTCCAAGTCTTCTCCGACGACGGGCACTGTTTTGGCGAGGAGGAGTCGTTGGTGGGCGAGACCATGAAACTGCTTGAGGCAGACGAAGAGCCGGTTCGCGCTGCTTTGGAAGACATGTGTGAGAAAGGTTTGCTCGTTCGCGAAGAGGAGCGCGTCTATCTTCCCGCCTTCTTCAAAGCGGAGAAATCAGTGGCGGAAGGACTCGCCGTCCTGGTGCGCACTTCGGGCGACGGTCTCTTCAAAATCTCCGTCGATATCGACGAACTGCAGGAAGAAACGGGCGTCACCTACGACGAAGTGCAGGTTGCCGCCATCCGCCAAGCCATAGCTTCCAAGGTCATGGTCCTGACCGGCGGACCGGGCACGGGAAAGACCACCACGACGCGTGCCATCATCGCAGCCCTGGAGGCTGCCGACCTGCGCATCCTTCTCGCTGCCCCGACCGGGCGGGCTGCCAAGCGAATGAGCGAAGCGACGGGGAAGGAAGCCAAGACGATTCACCGTTTGTTGGAATATAATCCGCAGGAAGGTTGCAACCGCAATGCCGACAATCCGTTGGAGGGGGACGTGCTGATTGTCGATGAATGCTCCATGATTGACCTGATGCTGATGTATTTCCTCGTCAAGGCGATTCCGCCTCACATGCGTCTCGTCATGGTGGGCGACATCGACCAGTTGCCGAGCGTCGGAGCGGGCAACGTGTTGCGCGACATCATCTTCTCCGACGTCGTTCCCGTCGTTCGTCTCACCCGCATCTTCCGTCAGGCTCAGTCCAGCCGGATTGTGATGAACGCCCACGCCATCAACCAAGGGCGCTTCCCCGACATCAGCAACGGGCGTCAGACCGACTTCTTCTTCCTGCCGCAAGCGGACGCAGAGACCGTCGTGAAGGACATCGTGGCTTTGGTTCGCGACCGCCTGCCGCGTGCCTACCAAGTCCGCTCCTCCCACATCCAAGTCCTCTCGCCCATGCAGCGCGGCACGCTGGGAACGGTGAATCTGAACCGTGCCCTGCAAGAAGCGCTGAATCCCGGAAAGGGCGGACTCAGTCGCGGCGGCGTGACGTTTCGTCGCGGCGACCGTGTCATGCAACTGAAGAACAACTATGACAAGGATGTCTATAACGGCGACATGGGGCACATCGTGAGCATTGATTTGGAGGACCAGTCGCTCAAGGTTTCCTTTGACGGACGCGAGGTGAACTACGACAACCCCGAACTGGACGAACTGACGCTCTCCTACGCCACCACCATCCACAAATCCCAAGGCTCGGAGTTCCCCATTGTCGTCATGCCGGTGCTCATGGCGCATTTCGTCATGTTGCAGCGCAATCTGATTTACACGGGCATCACCCGCGCCAAGAAAATCTGCGTCCTGATTGGCGAGACCAAGGCGTTGAACACCGCCATCCGCAACGTGCGCTCCCTGCAGCGCTACACCCGTCTCTCTCAGCGGCTGGCGGAGGCAGTCCGGAATCTTTGAAACTCCTTTTTCAGAACACTCCTTTACTCATTATATAATATATAGGAATATGCGCATCGAAGAAATCATCGGGGCAGTGCGGAAGCATTTCAACATCATGCCCGACATGGAAGACCGAGCAGAGATTGTCACCCAAATCAGCAACGGCGTCAGGTTCAAGGGGGCAAACCTTTGGGTCTTGATTTTCGCCATCTTCATCGCTTCGCTCGGTCTGGACGTGAACTCCACGGCGGTCATCATCGGCGCCATGCTGATTTCGCCTTTGATGGGTCCCATCATCGGCATGGGACTCGCCATTGGCATCAACGACATCGACCTCCTGCGCCGCTCCTATCGCAACTTCGGCGTCGCCACGCTCATCAGCGTCCTGACCGCCACGGTCTATTTTCTCATCACGCCCCTCGGAGAGGCACAATCGGAGCTCCTGGCGCGCACCTCGCCGACCATCTATGACGTCTTGATTGCCACCTTCGGCGGAGCCGCCGGCATCACCGCGCTTTGCACAAAGGGGAAGGGAAACGTCATCCCCGGCGTCGCCATCGCCACCGCGCTCATGCCGCCCCTCTGCACCGCCGGATTCGGACTCGCCTCGGGCAACTTCCTCTATTTTCTCGGAGCGTTCTATCTCTTCTTCATCAACACCGTCTTCATCACGATTTCCACCTACGTCGGCGTGCGGCTCATGCACTTCCCCAAGAAGCAGTTCCTCAAAGCGGAGAATGAAAAACGGGCGCGCCGCATTGTCTGGGGACTCGTCGTCGTGACCATGATTCCTGCCACGTTCATGACCTTCGGCATCGTGCGCCGCGGCATCTCTGACAACAACGTGCGCAACTTCCTCAAGAACGAACTGACGCAGAGCGGCACGCAAATCATCTCCGGCGAAATCGAAGAGGACTCGCTCTGGCTCAATGTCGTGGCGGTCGGAAAGGAAATCTCGAAGAGCAAAAAGGAGGAGGCGGAGAAGCATCTCGCGACCTACGGGCTGAAGGGCTACCGCCTGCACATCATTCAAGGAACGCGCTCCGACAGTCTGCTGCAGCTGAGCCGCCAACTGACGCAGGCGGCTTCGAGTCGCGAGGACCGGGAGAAGCAGGTGCTGGAGCTGAACGCCCGCGTCAGCGAACTGACCTCGCAACTCGCGGACTACACGCGCCTCGAACAACTCTCCTCCGAGATTCGCGGTGAATTGGCAGCGGTCTTCCCGCAGGTGAGAACCGTGGCTCTTTCCAAAGCGGTGCAGGCGCAGCGCGACACGACTGCCACCTCGCGCTTCGTCTCGGCGATGATTGGTCTGTCGAAAGGCAAGCGTCTCTCCCCGGAAGAACGACTGAAACTGAAGGAATGGCTGCAGGCTCGCTGCAAAGCCGACAGCCTCGTGCTGTGCGTGACGGAATGACCCGCCGCCGCGTCTCTCTCGTGTGACAAACAAAAATGCGCTGCCGTGAAAGCAGCGCATTTTTTGT
>JBJEAG010000314.1:3996-7066 GCA_051868855.1 Alloprevotella sp.
AAAACGTTTTATGCCTCCGGTTCGCCCGTGAGGCGTTTGTGCATTTCGCTCTTGTTCTGCAGCAAACGGATGGCTTCCTTCAGTTGCTTGTCGTGGAGCAGGGAGTAGCGTTCGCTGCCCGCCTTGTAATAGTAGTTCCCCACGATGGCAGTCTCCACGGTTTGTCTCACCAACTTCTCCCAGCGGTGCAGGTCGGTCGCCACGTCGTGGGTCAGTTTCTTCTCCAGCGCTTCCAGTTCCGCCTTGGCGTCCTGCTCGTAGCCCTCATAGCGTGCCACCTTTTTCAGCACCTCCAGATAGCGCAGGCTTTGACGGTCGTAGGTGAAGCCCTTCTCTTGCATGTAGTTGCAGAACTCCTCGTATTCCTCGTCCGTCAGTCGGAAGTCCTCGGGTTCTCCGATGGAGGCGTGCTTGATGCGATATGCCACGCAGTAGTCAAACAACTGTTCGCTCTGCGCCAGATAGTAGATGATGCGCGGCAGGCTGTCGGATTCGACAACGATGTCCGGCGTGATGCCTCCTCCGTCACGCACGATTCTTCCGGCGGCGGTGAAGAACTCCTTGGCGAGGGAGTCCGGCTTGTGGACGGGCATGCCATCCTTGAAGTCATAGGCTTGGACGCAGCGCCCCGAGGGGATGTAGTATTTCGCCCACGTCATTTTCAGTGCGCCGTTGTAGGGCATTTCGCGGCTCTGCTGTACGAGTCCTTTGCCGTAGGTTCGTTCGCCCATGATGAGAGCTCGGTCATAGTCCTGCAGGGCGCCGCTGGTGATTTCTGCCGCTGAGGCTGTGCCGAAGTTTGTCAGCACAATCAGCGGGATGTCCGGGTCTTGTGCGTCGAGGGTGGTCTTATAGACGTGGTTTGCTTCTTTCACTTTTCCGCGTGTCCGGAGCACCTCCCTGCCTCTGGGGATGAAGAGGTTCACGGTACTCACCGCTTCGTCCATCACCCCGCCGGGATTGTCGCGCAGGTCGAGAATCAGCGAGCGGGCGCCTTGCTGTTTCAGTTCTGCCAGGGCGCGGCGGATTTCGTTGGCAGAGCCCTCAATGTATTGGGAAAGATGAATGAACCCGATGCTGTCGGCAACCAGTGTGGCGAGAGAGACACTGGGCACGCTGACCTTCTGGCGCGTGATTTGGAACGTCATCACCTTGTCAATGATGGAGCGTCTCACCTTCACTTCGATGGTCGTGCCGGATTCGCCGCGCAGTTTGTTGCTGACGCTTTCCACGTAGTCCTGAATCTTCTCCGTGTCTTTCTCGTGGCAGACTCCCAGGTCCTTTCCGTCGATGCTCAGCAGGATGTCGCCGGGGAAGAGTCCGCTTGTGGCAGCGGGCGAGTCTTCGTAGGGCAAGCCGATGACACATCTCCCCGTTGCCTCTTGGAACTGAATGCTCGAGCCGATGCCGCTATATTTCCCCGTGGAAAGTTGCTTCAAGTCCTCCGTGTTCTCCTGCGGATAGTATTCCGTGTAGGGGTCCAGTTGCTGAAGCATATAGTCCAGCGCGTTGCGGATGTTCTTCTCCGCGTCGAGCGTATCGACATAGTAGAGGTCCAAGTCGCGATAGACCGAGTTGAAGATGTCCAACTGCTTGGAGACGTCAAAATTGTGGTTGTCGCTGTTCTGAGCGGCGAGCGGCGCACTCACGAGGAGCGGGCACACCATTAATAATATAAGAGAAAGCGTTTTTTTCATCCTGAGAATATGTCTTTGGAAACAGTGTCTCATCGTCTGCTTCCGTTCCACGAGTTTCTGATTTGCGTCCAAGTCTCCGGACTGAGAGCCGTGCCGACCACTTCGATGATGTGTCCCGCCAGCAGCGAGCCGAGTTCGGCGCAGGCGGTCAGACTGCTGTTCGTGGAGAGCGCATGGAGGAAACCGGCGGAGAAGTAGTCGCCCGCTGCGGTCGTATCGACGACGTGTGGCACCTCGCGGGCGGGACAGTGGGCAGTTTCGTCGCCTCGTTTCACCCACACGCCGCGTTTGCCAATCTTGACCACCGCCAGTTCGCAGAGGTCGGAGAGACGGTGAAGATTGTGTTTCGCGTGGTCTTCTCCGGTGAAGGCGGCGGCTTCCTGTTCGTTGGCAAAGACGATGTCAGTCTGCTGCAGGAGTTCCTCGAAGAAGTCGCGCTCCTCGAGCACGATGTTGTAGCTCGCCAAGTCCAAGCAAACCTTCAGTCCCGCCTCGTGGGCAAGTTCGACGGCGCGACGGATGAGCGCGTGGTTCTGCACGAGATAGCCTTCGATGTAGAAGTAGTCATAGTCGTCGAACCATTCCGGTTTCACGTCCTCCGCCTCCAGTGCGGCGGCAGCGCCGAGATAAGTGCCGAAAGTGCGTTGTCCGTCGGGAGTGATGAACGTCGAAGCCACGCCCGTCGGCAGTTCTTCGTCGCGAATCAGTCGGGCGGCGATGCCGTGTTCCTTGCAGTTGGCGGCAAAGAAGTCTCCCGGTTCGTCTTTCCCGACTCTGCCAATCAGTCCCGGTGCGCCTCCCATGTTGGCGATGGCGAGAATCGTGTTACACGCCGACCCTCCGGTCGTGCGCAGCGGCTTCATGGAATGCAACCTTTTTTGGATTTGAAGGTAGCGTTCAGTTCGGATGAGTTGCATCGACCCTTTGGGAAGGTCAAATTCCTGCAACAAGTCTTCGTTGGGAATCTGCACGAGCGAGTCCACGAGTGCGTTCCCAATGCCCAGAATTTTCTTCATTCTAATTTTTTGCAAATTTTCTCTGCAAAGATAGTGCTAAATTCAAAATTATCTCTACCTTTGCACCGCATTTACGGAAAGAGGCGTTTTTCCCCTCGGATTCCGCAAGCAATTTTGCTTCAGTAGCTCAGTTGGTTAGAGCACCTGACTGTTAATCAGGGGGTCGTTGGTTCAAGCCCATCCTGAAGCGCCAATTTCATTTTCGACAGGTTTTCCTGCTTCAGTAGCTCAGTTGGTTAGAGCACCTGACTGTTAATCAGGGGGTCGTTGGTTCAAGCCCATCCTGAAGCGCAATAATCCGAATCGGTTTTCCGGTTCGGATTTTTTGCGTGTTATGTGGTCATGCGACGCCGAACA
>JBJEAG010000315.1:0-1502 GCA_051868855.1 Alloprevotella sp.
ATATTTTACGACTTCACTATCCGAAAGATATTCAAACAAATCATCAAGGTCATCACGGGCATCAGACGCTCCGGAAAAAGCACCTTGATGCTGCAATATCAGCAACAACTGCTCGCGCTCGGCGTCAAACCGGAACAAATACAAGTCTATAATTTTGAGGACCTTGCAAACGAGGACTTGCTGGACTACCGCAAACTGCACGACCATGTCACGGGGAAACTTTCTCCCGACCTCCGCAACTATCTTTTCTTTGACGAGGTGCAAATGGTGAAGGACTATCAGCGAGCCATCGACAGTCTGTTTCTCCGCCCCAACGTGGACATCTATCTGACCGGTTCCAACGCTTATCTGTTGTCAAGCGAAATTGCAACCTTGCTGTCCGGGAGATATGTGGAAATCAAACTGCTGCCCTTGTCGTTTGCAGAGTTTTGCTATCAATCGGACTTATCCGCAGAAGAGAACTACAGACGCTACGTATCACTCACCGCCTTCCCCTACGGACTGCAACTGCCTCACGCCGAATCGGTTCGGGAATATCTTGACGGACTGTACAGCACAGTGGTTCTGAAGGACATTGTCGCCCGACGCAAATTGCAAGACATGGACCTGCTGCAACGCATCGTTCGCTTTCTCGCCGACAACATCGGCAGCCTCACTTCCATCAAAAGCATCACCAACAATCTGCAAGCCGGAGGGCGCAAGGTTTCCGACCACACCGTGGAGTCGTACATGCAGTCGCTGACGGAATGCTTCTTGTTCTATCGCATTGAACGCTACGACATTCGCGGCAAGGAGCGCTTGAAGGTGGGACACAAATACTATATAGCCGACTTGGGCATGCGTCATTTGCTCTTAGGCATTCGCAGCGGCGACCTGGGACACTTGCTGGAGAACGTCATTTGTCTTGAACTGCTTCGGCGGGGGTATCAGGTCATGGTGGGAAAGATGGGAGACACGGAAGTGGATTTCGTGGCGCTGCAATCCGGACAACCGACTTATTTTCAAGTGGCTCTTTCCGTTAGAGACGAATCAACGCTGCAGCGAGAACTGACACCGCTCCGTCAAATCAGCGACCACTACCCCAAACTGCTGCTCACGCTTGACCCCGACCCGGTGATTCTTCACGATGGCATCCGACAAGTCTATGCCCTTGACTGGCTGCTGGAAACCACGTGAGATTTTCTCACCGGTTTTGTCGTGCAAAACGTGGCTGAAGCACCGCCATCTCCCCGTTCAGAAGCGCAAAGCCGCGCCGAGGAAATGTTAATTGTCTGTCCGGGAAACGCTCCTAATGGATTGAATTCGTTGGCGTTTGCGGAAGACAAGCCCCTTGACCGGATGGAGAGTGCTGAAAGCACGAACGAGCCCGACGAAGGAGGGCGAGATACTAGCCCGGGGTGAAGCGAGCGCAGCGAGCGAGAACCCCGGGTAAGAGACCACCCCCAAGATGGAGTGCTGAAAGTACGACAGATTAGGTGATAGATGCAGTCCGTTTCATTAAG
>JBJEAG010000316.1:0-21823 GCA_051868855.1 Alloprevotella sp.
ATTATATATAGCGCGGCACGCCTGATTTATACTTTCAGAATGAAACAACCGGCGCCCGAGACGGTCCGGTTTGCGGGTGCAAAAGTAATATTTTCAGCACGAACCGACAGACAGAACGCGCGACAAATGAAAAAAAGCGTAACTTTGTCGCTGTCTGCGGGACGCTTCTTCTTGGCGCAGCCGTCGGCACATCTTCTTGTTCGAATCATCAAAACCTCTAAATCATCTATAATCTCATGAGTACACTGGAAAAAATCTTTGCAAAGAAACTTCTCGACGTGAAAGCCATCAAACTTCAGCCCGAAGCCCCCTTCACCTGGGCAAGCGGTTGGAAGTCCCCTTTCTACTGCGACAACCGCAAGACCCTCGCCTTCCCCGCACTGCGCAGTTTCGTCAAACTTGAACTGAGCCGACTGGTGGCTGAGAAATATCCCGAAGCAGAAGCCATCGCCGGCGTTGCCACGGGAGCCATCGCCCAAGGCGCACTGGTGGCTGACGCGCTCGGACTTCCCTTTGCCTACGTGCGCTCCAAACCCAAAGACCACGGACTGACCAACCTCATCGAAGGCGACCTGAAGCCGGGAATGAAAGTGGTGGTCATCGAAGACCTCATCTCCACCGGCGGCAGCAGCCTCAAAGCCGTCGAAGCACTCCGCGCCCACGGCTGCGAAGTGGTCGGCATGGTCGCCGCCTACACCTACGGTTTCCCAACTGCCGAGAAGGCATTTGCCGCAGCCGGCGTGGAACTCACGACACTCACAAACTACGAAGCCGTCGTTGAAACCGCCCTCGCCACGGGCTACATCGAAGAGAAACACGTGGCTCTGCTCCACGACTGGCGCTCCAATCCCGCCGAATGGGGAAAATAAGAAAACCACGGATTCATAAACTACAACACACTCAACTCATGAAACGCATTTTCTCCATCTTCGTCCTTTGCCTGTGCTCCCTCGCCCTGTGGGCAGGGGGACAGGCGAAATATGTGTTCTACTTCATCGGCGACGGCATGGGCGTGAATCAGGTGAACCTCGCTCAGAACTACCTCGCTGCTTTGGAAGGTCGCATCGGCATCAAGCCCATCTGCTTCACTTCCTTCCCGAACGCCGCTCTCGTCACCACCTACTCTGCCACCAACGGCGTCACTGATTCTGCCGCCGCCGGCACCGCCCTCGCCACCGGAAGCAAAACGAAGAACGGCGCACTCGGCATGAAGGCTGACGGAAAGACGCCGCTGCAAAGCGTTGCCCGACAAGCTGCTGCCCACGGCGCCGCCGTCGGCGTCAGCACAAGCGTCAGCGTGGACCACGCCACTCCCGCTGCCTTCTATGCCCAACAAGCCACGCGCTCTTCCTACTATGCCATCGGCGAAGACCTCGTCCGCGCCGGTTTTGACTTCTACGCCGGTTCGGACTTCCTCCAGCCCACGACGAAGGACGGCAGCGAAGACCTCTACGAGCAATGCCGCAAGGCGGGCTATGTCATTGCCAGAGGCTACGAGGACTTCCAAGCGCGTCAGAAGAAAGCAAAGAAACTTCTGCTTCTGCAAACGGAAGAAGCTTCCGCCAAGGACCGCAGCTCCCTCCCCTACGCCATTGACCGCCCCGAAGGTGCGCTGACCCTCAGCGAAATCACCCGTGCAGGCATCGACTTCCTTTCTCCCAAAAGCAAGAAGGGATTCTTCCTCATGGTGGAAGGCGGAAAGATTGACTGGGCGTGCCACAGCAACGACGCCGCCACCGTCATCCACGAGATTCTCGACATGGACAAAGCGGTGAGTGTGGCGTTTGAGTTCTACAAAAAGCATCCCGAGGAGACCCTCATCGTTGTCACCGCCGACCACGAGACGGGAGGACTGGTCATGGGGTGCGGACCATACGAACTTCACTCCGACCTTCTGCAACATCAGCGCATGAGTGCCGAAGCCTACGCCGCCCATCTCAAAGAACTCCAAAAACAGCACGGCGACTCCCTCTCTTGGGAGACTGTGAAGCAGGACCTTGCTGAGAACTGGGGCTTTGGAAAAGAAGTGAAACTTTCCGAGAAACAAGAAAAACGTTTGGAAAACGCTTTCCGCTCCATGAAAGAGGGTTCTGCCGCTGACCACAAGACGCTCTATGCCAGCATCAGCGCCCTTGCCGACGCCGCCCGCCGCACCTTGGCGGAGTGTGCACTCATCGGTTGGCAGAGCGGCGGACACTCCAACGGCTATGTTCCCGTCTTTGCCATCGGAGCCGGCGCCGAGAAGTTCCGCGGACAGATGGACAACACAGAAATTCCCCTCCGAATCGCCGAAGCAGCCGGTTGGGAATGACAGATTGCGGGGAAAATTGTAACTTTGCGCCCGCCGGGAGAGACATCGCGACGAAAAACGTCCCCGAGAGGCGGCTCGTGAACCCACGAAAAGACATGCTTCAAAAGACTTTCCGTCGCACGTTCTTCCCTCCCCTGCCCTTCTCCATGGACTTCCTTTCCCTCATCCATAAATACTACGCCGACAACCCCGAGTTGGAGAACCTGTTGCTCCTGCACAGCCGACAGGTGGCGCAGCGTGCGCTCTCCATTGCCCGAAACAAACCGGAACTGAACGTCGATTGCGAATTTCTGGAAGCCGCCGCCATGCTCCACGACATCGGCATCTTCCTCACCGACGCTCCCGGCATCGGATGCCACGGCACGGAGCCCTATCTGCTCCACGGCTTTTTGGGCGCAGAACTGATGAGACGCGAAGGACTGCCGCGAGTGGCGAGAGTCTGCGAACGCCACACCGGCACCGGACTCACCGCCGAGCGCATCCAAGAACTGAAACTGCCGCTCCCCGCCGGTTCCTACGAGCCGGAGACGATGGAAGAGAAGTTGATTTGCTATGCCGACAAGTTTTTTTCCAAGAGCCATCCTGAGAGAGTGCGCTCCGTCGCCGACACCGCCCGCAGTTTGGAAAAATTCGGAGCGGAGGGCGTGAAGAAGTTTTTGGACTGGGCGAAGTTCTTTGAAGGAGAGAATCCCTTTGAATCTGAAGGAGAATCCCTTGAAGACGCGAAGATTTCACAATGAGAAAGACACTACTGCTTTTCTGCCTGCTCTGCGCTGCTCTCTGTCTGACGGCAGCCGGACTTGACCTTTCCGTCGTTCTGCATCGCGGGACTGACGGAAAAGTTGTGTCTGCCTCCGACACCACCCGCACAGAAAAGACTGCTCCCAAAAGTCTTCCTCAAATTGCCGACACCGCCCGCCGAAACGCCGTCCCCGCCGCACCTTCCGACTCGGCAAAGACTGACTCCGCGGCACCGCGTCTGCCTCTCTCCGCCGTTCGCGCCGCAAGCAGCGACAGCACGGCAGGCGACACCGCCGCCGTGGATTCCATGGTGACGGATTCCGTGAAGCCAAGAAAGCCGGGCATCGATTCTCCCGTGGAATATGTCGCCGAAGACTCCATGGTCTATGACGCCGCCACGGGGCTCGTTCACCTCTACGGCAAAGCACAGGTGACCTATCAGAACATGCAGCTTGACGCCGAGGAGATTGTGATGGACATGGACTCGAGCATGGTTCACGCCTGCGGTCGCCCGGACTCCACCGAAGAAAGCGGCTTCAAAGGCAACCCTATCTTCAAGCAGGGCAACGACCAGTATGACAGCGAGCGCATGTCCTTCAACTTCAAGACGAAGAAGGGCTACATCAAGAACACCTACACCGCCCAAGGCAACGGTTTTATGCAGAGCCAGCGCTCAAAACGCGCCGACGACGGCACGCTCTATCTGGAGCATGCGAAATATACCACCTGCGACGCGAAGCATCCTCACTTCTACATTGCGCTCTCGCGAGGCAAGGTGCGACCGGGCAAGGAAACCATCTTCGGTCCGGCATACTTGGTCGTGGAGGACGTGCCGCTCCCGCTTGCCATCCCTTACGGTTTCTTCCCCATCAACAAAAAATATTCTTCCGGTTTCGTCATGCCTTCCTTCGGCGACGAAACGCAACGCGGCTTCTACCTGCGCGACGGCGGCTACTACTTCGCCCTCAACGACCGCATGGACTTGAAAGTGCTGGGAGAAATCTACACGAAGGGCTCGTGGGGAATCAACGCCGAGTCAAACTATAAGCGACGCTATAAATATAGTGGTAACCTCTACTTCAGCTATCTCTACACCGTGGAGGGAGAGAAGAACATGCCGGACTATGCCGTGACGAAGAGCCTCAAGGTGCAGTGGACGCACACGAAAGACCCGAAGGCGAGTCCGAACACGACTTTCTCAGCCCGCGTGAACTTTGCTTCGGAAAACTACGAGCGGAAGAATCTTTCAAGCATGTATGACCCGCTTGCCTACACCCAAAGCACCCGCGCCAGCAGTGTCAGTTTCAGTCGCACGTTCCCGAACATCGGACTCACCATTTCGAGTTCCGCGAACCTCACTCAGAACATGCGAGACTCCTCGGTGGCGGTGACGCTGCCGGATTTGAGCATCTCGCTCTCGCGCCTCTATCCCTTCCGCCGCAAAAAACAGGTCGGAAAAGAAAGATGGTATGAGAAGATATCGCTCTCCTACACCGGACAACTCTCCAACTCCATCACCACGAAGGAAGACAAACTCTTCAAGTCGAACCTCGTCAAGGACTGGCGCAACGGCATGCAGCACCGCATTCCCATCGATGCGACGTTCCAGTTGTTCAAATACATCAACATTTCGCCGACCTTCACCTTCCGCGACATCATGTATGCCCAACGCATCAACCGTTCTTGGGACAGAGACGAGCAGCGCGAAGTGAGGGATACGACCTACGGTTTCTATAACCTCTACGACTGGAGCCTCGGCGTTTCGGTGAACACCACGCTCTACGGTTTCTATAAACCTTGGAAACCGCTCTTCGGCAGCAAGGTTCTGGCTTTCCGCCACGTCTTCAAACCCTCCGTCAGCTTCACCTACGCGCCGGACTTCACCACTTCGCGCTACGGCTACACGCGGCAATATGAAATGATTGACGCGGAAGGAAACTCCACCTGGGTGCAATATTCGCCCTATCAGAACGGACTCTACGGCTATCCCTCCGGCACGCGACAGGGCATGATTTCCATGTCGGTCAGCAACAACTTGGAGATGAAAGTGAAGAGCGACCGCGACTCGACGGGCATGAAGAAGATTTCACTCATTGACGAACTTTCCGCCACGCTTTCCTACAACACCGCGGCTAAAATTCGCCCGTGGAGCAACTTGAATATGCGACTCCGCTTGAAACTGACGCCGAAATACACGTTCTCCATGGCGGCAGTCTTCGCCACCTACGCCTACAAGTTCGACGAGACGGGACGCGTCGTCACCTCGGAACGCACGGAATGGAGCTACGGACGCTTCGGTCGTTTCCAAGGCATGTCGCAAAACCTTTCCTACACGCTGAACAATCAGTCCTTCTCCAAACTCCTCGACCTCTTCCGAGGGAAAAAGAAACGAGGAACCACGACGGAGACCGACGACACAAGCGACGAGACGACGACTTCTTTGGAAGATGCGAACGTCGATCCCGACCTCATCGAAGCACGCAAAGGCGGAAAGAAGAAAAAGGAGAAAGCCACGGTGGATGCCGACGGCTATCTCGCCTTCTCCATGCCTTGGTCGCTGACGCTGTCCTACGGCATCACCATGGCAGAAGACCGAAGCCGTCAAATCAATGTGCGCACCATGCGCTACCCCTACTCCTTCTCGCAGACGCTCAACGCCTCGGGCTACATCCAAATCGCCGACGGCTGGAACATTTCCTTCTCTTCGGGCTACGACTTTGACTATCATGAACTCTCCATGACGACACTCTCCGTGGCGCGTGACCTCCACTGCTTCGAGATGTCGGCACAAATCGTTCTGAAGCCCTACAGTTCCTTCAACTTCACCTTCCGCGCCCGCGCCTCGGAACTTGCCGACGCTCTGAAGTGGGAGAAACGCAGTTCCTTCTCCAGCAACGTGGAATGGTACTAAACGGCGGTGCGTCATAACAGCCAATCTGCTGCGTTGCTATCGGATTCGGGCTTGGTCATGTACAGCAACGTGGAATGGTACTAAACGGTGCCGAGGGAACTGTTCAAGAAACCTGAAACTTCAAACCTTTAACCTCAAACATTAAATCCATTATGAAAAAAATGAAACTGTCCATTCTCCCCGTTTTCCTGACTGCTCTGAGTTGTCTCGGTCTCATCACTTCCTGCGGCACGGAACAAGAAGAGTTCCACACGCTCCAAACCGGTTTCGCCGACGGCAGAAACTTTGCTTATGCCGATGAAGTGGAAGCAGGCTTTGTCGTGATTTCCACTGACAGTTGGGAACTCACCCGCGACGCCGGCTGGGTTACGCTCAACTACAACCGACAGGACATGGACAAAGTGCAGGTGACAGTTCCCGCCGGCTACATGCGCCGCGACACTGTCGTCATCAAAATGCAACCCAACGCCACGCCCGACACGCTGAAGTGCACCATTTCCTGCCAGTCCGCCATGAGCGGAGGCTTTGCTCAGCGTCTCTTCTTCCACCTTCCCCACTTGAACATCTCCAACCCCACTTTGCGGAAATATCCCGTCGAGGGCTACTACTGCGTTGCCGACATTCCCGCCTCCGGTCTTGAGGTAGATGAAACCGTTCCCTACATCGAGTTCACTCCCTACGCTGAAGACGCCACGCTCAGTTCTGACGCCGATTGGATTGTTCCCTCCGCAACGTCCGACTTTGAGAGCGGCAAGACGGTTCGCATTCCGCTGACGATTGGCAAGAACACCACCGGAGAACTTCGCCGCGGCGTGGTTCGCGTCACCTCCAACGGAATCACCACCTCGGTGCTCTTCCGTCAGGAAGCCGAAGAACAGGAATAAACTCCTCCAAAAAGTGAAGCACTGTCGGGAACGGAATTTCTCCCGCCCCACCGAAAGACAGTGCTTCACTTTTCTTTTTTAATTAATACCTTTATTATTTATGTCACATTTTTCAGTCTCCGCACGTCCGCTGACTTTCCGTCGGTTCTCGCGCAAGAACTGGAGTTTGTTTGCCTGCTTGCATCGTGAAGTTCGCATCGGCGTTCTGACCGTTGCCACGCTGCTCACCGCCTCTCCCCGTCTTTCGGGTGCCACGGTGAGAGTGACTGAGGGAAGCGATTCGCTCAGCAAGAATCTTCCGGCAGACACTCTTTCTCTTGCCGAGGCGACCGTCTCAGCCTCGCGTGCTCCTCTGCGCTCCGGCATGGCTGCCCGACAGGTTGTCACTCTCGGACGCGAAGAACTCTCCGCTGCGGGAGTCAGAAGTCTCAACGACGTTCTCAAACTCAATCCTTGTGTCGATGTCCGTCAACGCGCAGGGTTTGGTATTCAAACGGACATTTCCATCGACGGAGGAACGCACGACCAGATTTCTCTTTTCATTGACGGCGTTCCCATTGTCAATCCTCAAACCGGTCACAACGCTGCCGATTTCCCCATTAACATTGCTGACGTGGAACGCATCGAAATCATCGACGGCGCAGCCTCCCGTGTGGCGGGAAGTCAAGCTTTCAGCGGCTCCATTCACATCATCACGCGCCGCGACTCCGTTTCCGCGCCACTGGACGCCACTGTCGAAGGCGGTTCCTACGGCACTCTTCGCACCGCCGCCCGCACCGCGTGGACGCTTCCCAAGGGCTGGAGCATTTCCGGCAGCGGCAGTTGGCAACGCTCCAACGGCGCGGTGGAGAACGGTTCTTTCCAAAGCGGCAAAGCTTTTGCCCGCATCGCCCGAACGGGAAAAGATTTCGACTTCAGTCTCTTCAGCGGCGTCACCGCTTCTGACTTTGGCGCCAACACTTTCTACTCTGCCGCCTATCCCGACCAATGGGAAACGCTTCGTCGCTTCCTTGTCGCCGCTCAAGGCGAAACGAAGGGGCGTGTTCACTTCCAGCCGCGCGTCTCTTGGCTCAGAAACGTCGATCATTTTCAACTGATTCACCACTCCGACCGCGGCGAAAACTATCACCGCAGCGACGTCTATGACCTCTCCCTCAACGCTTGGACGGATTGGGCGTGGGGACGCACGGCTTTTGGAGCGGAACTCCGACAAGAACACATCTTCAGTTCAAATCTCGGACGCCCGATGCAGGAGTCACAATGGGTCGGCGTTGCAGGAGCTCCGGGAAAACACTACACCATGGAGGACGACCGGACGAACGTTTCCTATTTCGTGGAGCACAACATTCGCATCGGGCGTCTCAGCCTCAGCGCGGGCGTCGTGGCACAAAAGAACAGCGCCGTGGCGGGCGGTTTCCGCTTCTATCCCGGTGCCGACCTCTCCCTCCGACTAAATCGCGGTTCCCGCCTCTATCTTTCCTTCAACCGTTCCCTCCGTCTGCCGTCCTTCACGGAGTGGTACTACAAGAGTCCGACGCAGGAGGGCAACGTGAATCTCCGTCCCGAGGAGAGTTCTGACCTGCGCCTCGGTTACGACTTTCGCAGCCGCGTCCTAAAGCTTGACGCGCAGGCTCACTACCGTCGTTGCCAACACATGATTGACTGGGTCATGCGCTCTGCCGACGACATCTACCATGCCACCGCTTTCTCGACCGACGATTTCGGAGCGCGTCTCGACCTTTCCCTCAACCTCGACGCGTGGTGGGGCACGAAGCAACCCTTCTCTGCCTTTTCCGTGGGATATGCCTGGCTGCACCGCCACCGTCGGGCAGGCGAAGATTTTTACAAGTCAAACTATGCCATGGAGCCGCTCCGCCACCATTTTGTCGTCCGTCTCGCCCATCGCATCGTCAAGAACGTTTCGGCGGACTGGACTCTGCGCGGCAGAGACCGCGAAGGCAGTTTCATTGTCTATCAAGGCGGACAGTCCACGGGGGAGCTCCGTCCCTACGGCTTCCACGCCTTGCTCGACTGCAAGGTGACGTGGAAACAGCCGCACTACAGTTTGTTTGTCGATATGTCAAACCTGACCTCGCACCGCTACTATGACCTTGCGAACGTTCTCCAGCCAGGTTTCCTGCTCATGGCGGGCGTGAACGTGAAACTGTGAGACAGGTTGTTCTGAAAACTTGCCGCAAATTGCATATATGCAGGAAATATGCAATTTAACACTTCTTGCTTTCGGCGATTTTATTTCGTATATTTGTGTAGAGATAAGGGAGGAGCGCGGCTCCTCCCTGTTTTCATGTCTTTTTCTTAGGTTTTGACCTCGAAAATTCAAACTTTCGGAAAAATTTCCTCCTTGAAAATTTCAATTTTCTTCCGTCTCAAAAA
Organism: Alloprevotella sp.; assembly: GCA_051868855.1. GTDB lineage: Bacteria > Bacteroidota > Bacteroidia > Bacteroidales > Bacteroidaceae > Alloprevotella. The sequence goes on from JBJEAG010000316.1 coordinate 9,242, forward strand.
TTTGAGTCAAAACGTAGGAAAAACTTTTCAGTAGAAAATGAAAACTACTCCTCTGAAAAGTCTTTCGAGAAGTTAAAGATGTTAATTCCGCTTCTTGAAAATATGCAACGTAATTGCATATAACGGGGGATTCTTCTTGAAAATATGCAACGGAATTGCATATAACGGGGGCTTCCTGCGCTCCCGTCGCCGCGCCGTGAACTTCCGTCATCGTCGTTAGTAACTTCGCCCCCGTTGCATGCAGTTCCGCTGCATGCTTTCTTGCGCTTCCGTCGCCGCGCCTCAAACTCTGACGTGGGTGTTGCGGAAGCGAAGCATTTCCTGCGGCACACTTTCTTTCACGGCAGTTTCCAAAAGGGTCGCCATCCGGCGGCGCACGAAGTCGGGAACCACGGAAAGCACAACTTCACGAACGGGAACGGGAATCGCCAGCGGACGCACGAGCCGCTTCTGTTCCGCCGACAACTGCGCAACCGCCAGTTCGGGCAAGAAAGTCAAGCCCGCGCCTTGCTCGACCATACGCATGAACGTCTCGATGCTGCCGAGAGAATAGACTCGCTGACTCTCGGCGGCGCCTTTGAGGTGGCAAAATTTCACGAGCTGGTCGCGGAAACAGTGTCCCTCGTCCAAAAGCCACAAGACTTCGTCGGCGAGGTCCGTGGTTCGGATGCTGGAGTGAGAGAAGAGGCGGTTGTTTTCTGCGACGTAGGCAAAAAACTGTTCGAAATAGAGAGTGTGCATCGGCATTTCCTCGATGGCGGCGGTTTTGACCCAGATGGCGGCGTCGAGGTCGCCGCGAGTGAGCGCTACCTTCATCTCGGCGGTTTTCATCTCCTTGACACGCAGGTCGGTCTCGGGATGCTGTCGGCAGAGCGCGGGGAAAAATCGCGGCAGAAGGTAAGGTGCAATCGTCGGGAGAATGCCGAGACGGAACGTGCCGCCTGTGCCGCCCGTCTCCTCAGCCGCCATTTCTTTCAGTCGGCGAGCCTCGCGAAGGGTTCGGCGAGCCTGTTCCAAGATTTTCTCGCCTGCTGCGGTGGGTTTGACGCCCGCTGCCGAGCGTTCAAAGAGTCGGAATCCGAGTTCTTGCTCCAGTTTTTGCAACATGGCGCTCAGTGTGGGCTGCGTGACGCCGCATTCGTCGGCAGCGCGCCCAAAGTGGCGAGTGCGCTCCACTGCCATCAAATATTCTAACTGTTGAAGTGTCATGGATTCTTTATTTAAGGTCGAAAAGGTCTAAAAGGTCAAAGAGGTCAAAGAGGTGGGAGTCGAAAAGAGGAAACAAAACGCGACGGAAGTTCTGACGCAAACGACAACTCTGACATTGCAAAAATAGAGGTTAGGAATAAATAAGCCAATATTTAATAGAAATATTCTATTTTTCTTCTGCGTTTTTCTGTTGTTCGTTTTTTCGGAACACCATATTTTTGCAGCAGAAAAACAATCAAATAATCTCTAACCCTCAAAACTTTATTCATCATGAGAAGCATCACCACACTTGACCTCCAGTACGCTCACCGTTTCTACGGCTTCAAGGGCGAAGCTCAGTATCTTCACGGCCACACCGGCGTCCTCACCATTGAAGTCGAGGATAGTGTGAACGAAGGCGTGAACATGGTCTATCCCTGCAACGAAATCCAAAAAGTGGCTTGGGACCTGCTCAAAAACTTTGACCACGCTTTGATTCTGCGCGAGGATGACCCGCTGCTGCCCGCCATTCTTGACGTCTATGAAAAGCAAGGTATCAAGAACGGTCACCCGCAGAACACAATGAAAGGCGAAGCGTTCAAAACGGAACTCGCAACGGCTTATCCCGACTGCCGCCTCGTTGTGACGAAAGAAACAATGACCGTGGAAGGAATGATTAAGATTGTTTACGACCTGCTCAAAGACAAACTCAACATCGTCAAACTCACCTTCACGAGCGGCGTGAACGCAGCCAGTTGCGAATTTCCTTCTGACAAGGCCATCGATCGTTGCCCCCTCTGCGGCATTGCCTTGAACGAGAACGGCGTGTGCCCGAAGTGCGGCTACAAAAAGAAATGAAACATCTCCGAAGCAACTGAACACTACCCGGCACTGAACGAGTGAGACACATTTGCTTCTGCACAGAATCGGCGGACTCCGACCCATCGGCGTCCGCCTTTTCTGTGTGCAAAACCGAACGAAGCGCGGCGAAACGAAGACGCAAAGACGGCGAGGATGGACATTACGCCATAAATCACTAACTTTGCAACCGAAATATCTCCAAGAGCGTTTCCCAAATCGCTCCGCAACAAAACCAAACCTTTCATGGCAACAAAACAAACCTATCAAGGACTTAGCCCCGCACAGGTGGCAGAGAGCAGAAAACTCTACGGCGAAAACATTCTCACGCCGCCCGAAAAAGAATCGCTCTTTCAAAAATATCTCTGCAAACTTTCCGACCCGCTCATCGTCATCCTCCTCATCGCCGGCGCACTCTCCATCAGCATCGCGCTCTACGAACGCTTCGTGCTTCTGGCTGAAGTTTCCGTCTTCTTTGAGCCCGTGGGAATCTTCGCAGCCATCCTTCTCGCCACAGGACTCGGCTTCTACTTTGAAGTGAAGGCAGAGGGAGAATTTGCACTCCTCAACCGCGTGAACGACGAAGAGCCGGTGCAGGTCATTCGTGAAGGGAAAAGCTGCGCCGTTCCAAGAAAAGACATCGTGGTCGGCGACATCGTCATCCTTTCCACGGGAGAAGAAATCCCTGCCGACGGAGAACTGCTCGAAGCCGTGAACCTCGGCATCGACGAATCAACACTCACCGGCGAGCCCATTTGCCACAAAAGCATTCATCCGGAAGACTTTGACCCCGATGCCACCTTCCCGACAAACCATGTCATGAAAGGAACAAAAGTGATGGAAGGACACGGCGTCATGAAAGTCAAAGCCGTCGGCGACAACACGGAGAACGGAAAAGTTTTCGTGGCGGCGCAAATCGACAACAGTGTGAAAACGCCGCTGAATCTTCAACTCGAAGGGCTCGCCCGAGTCTTGGCTGCGTTCAGTTATTCCGTGGCGGGACTCATCATTGTCGGTCGCATGGTTCACTATTTTGACTGGAACCCGCTGGCTTGGCTGCTGGCAGTGCCGACCGTCATTTTCTTCTGGCTTGTCATCTGCCGCTTCCCGAAATGGCGGAGCACGGTTTGCCTCGCCGTCATCGCGCTTTTCCTCGCCCTTTTCATTGGCGGCACACTCGCGCTGAACCATCAGCTCCACGCCGGGACGCTCGACGCGTTGCTTTCTTCGACGCTGCAGACCTTGATGATTGCCGTGACGCTGATTGTGGTCAGCGTGCCCGAAGGGCTGCCCATGGCGGTGACGCTGAGTCTGGCGTTCAGCATGCGCCGAATGTTGAAGACAAACAACCTCGTCCGCAAAATGCACGCTTGCGAAACAATGGGCGCCATCACCGTCATTTGCACCGACAAGACGGGAACGCTGACCCGAAACCGAATGAGCGTCAGCGAAGCCCGCTTCTACGGACTCCCGGACTGCCACACGCTCTCCGGCAACGGCGACGCGCTGATGGTGGCGGAAGGAATCGCTGCCAATTCAACCGCATCGCTCGAAGAAACGGAAGAGGGCTTCAACGTGCTCGGCAACCCGACGGAAGGCGCACTCCTGCTCTGGCTCCACGACCAAGGCGCGGACTATCGTAAACTCAAAGACGCCGTCGAGAAACTGGAAGAACTGCCGTTCAGCACGGAAAGAAAATACATGGCAACGGTCGTTCGCTCCTCCGTGCTCGCCGGACGCCGCGTGCTCTACGTCAAAGGCGCGCCGGAAATGGTTTGGTCGCTCTGCTCGCGTCCGACCGTCGAAAGCGTGACCAAAGAACAGGTGGATGCGGAGTTGACTGCCTATCAGAAAAAGGCTATGCGCACGCTCGGCTTCGCCTATCAAATTCTGGAAGACGGCGACGCCACCATCTCGGAAGAGGGACGCGTCATTGCCGAACGCCTCGTCTTCCTCGGCATCACTGCCATCGCTGACCCCGTCCGCGACGAAGTGCCCGCCGCCGTCGAAGACTGCACACGCGCCGGCATACAAATCAAAATCGTCACGGGCGACACGCCGGGCACTGCCAGCGAAATCGGACGACAAATCGGACTTTGGAAAGAACATGACGGAGAACGCAACCTCATCACGGGACCGGAGTTCGAAGCACTCTCCGACGAGGAACTCTGGGAGAGAATCGACGACCTCAAAATCATTGCCCGAGCCCGACCAATGGACAAGAAGCGACTCGTGGAGACTCTCCAGAAAAAAGGACAGGTCGTGGCGGTGACAGGCGACGGAACCAACGACGCACCGGCGCTGAAAGCAGCCCACGTGGGGCTCTCAATGGGCGACGGAACAGGTGTGGCGAAGGAAGCATCCGACATCACCATCATCGACAATTCCTTCTCGTCCATCGCACGTGCCGTCATGTGGGGACGCTCGCTCTATCGCAACATCCGACGCTTCATTCTGTTCCAAATGACGGTGAGCGTGATTGCCTGTCTCATCGTTCTCTTCGGCGCATTCTTTGGAACGGAGTCGCCGCTGACCGTGACGCAGATGCTTTGGGTGAACCTCATCATGGACACCTTTGCTGCCATGGCGCTGGCATCGCTGCCGCCCTCGGCTGACGTCATGAACGAAGCGCCGCGCCCCCGCACCGACTTCATCATCAACCGAACGATGGCGTGGATGATTGGAGGCATGGGCTTCGCCTTTACCACCGTTCTGCTCGTCCTGCTGATTTTCTTGCAGAACCACGACGTGACCTCTTGCGCCGCCCTGCTGAATCCCGCTGCCTGCCCTGCCGACGGCAAGGGGCTCACTGCTTTCGAACTGAGTCTTTTCTTCACGTTCTTCGTGTTCATTCAGTTCTGGAACATGTTCAACACCCGCGCCTTCATGACCCACAGCAGTGCCTTCCACTTCAAAGGCTGCGGCAGTTTCCTCACCATTGCGAGCTTCATCCTCTTCGGTCAGATTCTGATTGTCAGCTTTGGCGGTCCCATGTTCCAAGTGACGCCGCTCTCTCTCAACGACTGGCTGCTCGTCATCGGCAGCACCTCCCTCATTCTCTGGATTGGCGAACTCTGCCGTCTGCTCACACCTAATACTCCCAAACACTGAAAAACATGAAACGAGAAGAACTGCTCCACCGGCTCAACGAAATCTTCAACGAGGTGCTGGAACCCGAAGAGGAACTGACTCTGAACGAAACCACCTGTGCCGACGACGTCGAAGAATGGGACTCGCTCTCCCACATTCGACTCATCCACGATGTGGAACAAGCCTTCGGCATACGATTCACCACCCGCGAAATCATGAAGTGGCAGAACATCGGCGACATGATGAACTCCATTGAAAGCCACACGGCATGAAACCCTAACCACGTTTCCCATGACCATCAACTCTTGGAGTTTCCTGCTTTTCTTCATTCCTTTCTTTTTCCTCTACTACAGTTCTGCCGTGCGAAAGACCCCCGCACGGCAGAACAAGTGTCTGCTCATTGCAAGTTTCCTTTTCTATGCGTTCTGCGAATGGCAGATGTTCAAACTGCTGTTCGTCAGCATTCTCATCTTTTTCATTCTCGGAATCACCATTGAATTTGAACTGCTCAACAAACGTCCGAAACGCGCCGCGCTCTGGCGGAATTTGGGTGTTGTGCTCGGACTGGGCATTCTGTGTTGGTTCAAATATGTGGACTTCTTTGCCGAGTCCTTCGTCGAAGTGTTGAACGCGCTCGGCTTCCGCGCCACCTGGACCACGCTCCACGTCGTCCTGCCCGTCGGCGTCTCCTTCTTCGTCTTCAAACTGATTAGTTATGTCATCGAAGTCTTCCGAGAGCGCATCCCCGCCGAACGCAACTTCGTTCGCTTCGGCACCTACGTGGCATTCTTCCCCACCATCCTTTCCGGCCCCATTGACCGCCCCGGCACTTTCCTTCCGCAACTCAACGAGTCCCGTCGCTTCGACAGCGAATTGGCAATCGACGGTTTTCGGCAGGTGCTCTGGGGCATGGCGAAGAAAATGATTGTCGCCGACGGCATGGCGCAGATGATTGACTTCACCTGGGGCGAAGGCGCGAGCACCCTCGGCATCATTCTCGCCGCGCTGGTCTATCCGCTGCAAATGTATATGGACTTCTCTGGCTATTCCGACATGGCGATTGGCGTCGGCAAAATGCTCGGACTGCGCGTGGCACGCAACTTCAACTATCCTTTCTTCTCCACCAACGTGGCGGAATATTGGCGCCGCTGGCACATGTCTCTCACGGGCTGGCTGACGGACTACGTCTTCATGCCCGTCAGTCTCGCCCTGCGCGCCCACCCCGTCGGCGGCACCATCGTGGCGGTGATGCTGAACATGCTTTTCGTGGGCGTTTGGCACGGGGCGAACATGACCTACGTTGTTTTCGGCATTTGGCACGGTCTGCTCTTCATCCCGCTCATTCTCTCCGGTGCATTCCTCAAGAAGCAAAAGACGAAGTTCCGGCACACCTATATCCCACCGCTTTCCTTCCTCATGAAAATGCTGGGAACTTATTTGCTCGTCGCCATCGGTTTGGTCATCTTCAAAGCACCCGACGTCACAGCCGCCTTCCATCAGTTTGAAAGGATGTGTAGTTGGCAGTCCGGCATCACGTGCTACAAATCCCCTGCATTTTACAAAGCCTGTGCCGTCTGTGCCGTCATCATGTTGTGGGAATGGGTTGCCTTCGTGGGCAAAAAGAAAGAATATGCCATGCAAAGTTCCCGTCTCGGCTGGCGCACCGCCTGTCTCGACATCGCCGTGGTGACTGCCCTCTGCCTCCTCAACAGCGCCGACGCCTCACGTTTCATCTACTTCCAATTCTGATTCATCACCATGAAGCGTTTCCTTCGCTACGTTCTCTTTGTCTCCCTTCCCGCCCTGCTCGCCATGGCGGGCTTCAACCTCTGGGCTGACCCGCGCCTCAACTTTCACCCCGGAACACTCCAAGAAATGGCAAAAGCGCTGAGCGAAGGGAAAAGCATCAGCGGAGAATATGTCGGCTTCAAAGACAACCGTCTCCTCAACCGCGAACTCATCACCTGCCACAGCGGAGAGAACTTCGACGTTCTGGTGCTCGGGTCAAGCCACGTCTATACCATCTCCTCCGAAGCCTTTCCCGGTCAGCGCATGCTCAACCTCTCCAACTCCAGCGCAGGCTACCGAGACATGACGGCGCTCTTTCAACTCTGCACCGAACACCGTCTGAACTTCCGCACCGTGGTCATCGATGCCTCGCCCGTGATTCTCACCGAGACTTTCGACGAGTGGAAAGCGCTGGCAGATGCCTACGAGCGTTTCCGGGGAAACTCCGCTCCGCACGTTTCTCCTCGCGAGCATCCCGTCTTTGACCTCTTCTCAACTGCCTATCTGACCGTATCCATTGACATTCTCCCTTATCTCCTCGCCCACCCCGAACGCTTCACCGTCACGCCTGCCGGACGCATTCCCACTGACGAAGGAATGCACTGCATGCCGGACGGCTCCATGATCTACGACCCGAAGTTCTGTCTCACGCCGGAGCGCATGGAGCAAATCGCAAACGACCTCAACCGCGAGAATCCGCCGGCAAACTATCATTTCTACGAAGAAAACTTCCAAGTGCTCGAAACTCTCGTCCACCGTCTCCGCCGAGACGGGAAAGAGGTTGTCTTCTACGAAATGCCGACGCACCCGCTCAACTGGGCGGCGTGGCAAGACAGTCCCGCCATCCGGCGCTCCATTCAAGCGCTCGACTCCCTCGCTCGGGCGGAACACATCTCCGTCGTCGGCGGCTTCGACCCGGACAAATTCGGAATGAAGCGAGAGGACTACTATGACTGCAAACACCTCGACAGCCCCCACACTCTCCAAATCTTCCGAAACTTTGCCGCGAAGAAAGACTGAAGGGATGTTCTACAAATAATCAAGTTGAGTTGGTTCTTGATTTCTTCGGCGTGACCCACTAATTTGAAGAACGAGAAATGGAAAAAGAGAGAAAAGTTTGTAGCAAAAGCGAGGCTTCGTGTGTCTAACACATAGAATACCCTCTAAAACCACTCATCATGAAACTCAAATCTCTTTTCCTTTCTCTGCTTCTCATCGCTACGGGAAGCACAGGCATGGTTCTCACATCCGAACCGCTCCACGCCACTCAATCTGACAACAAAACGACCGTTTCACTCAAAATGACGGTGACACCGTTCCAAGCGGTCAAAGCGGCGAGCGGACTGCGCATCGTGGGAATGGCTTCGGCAGAAGGCGACACCGACGTGACACTGCGTGCGCCGAAAACTGCCACCGACAAAATCGAGGTGAAGGTGGAAAACGGCGTGCTGCGCATCGGCGTTCGCAAAGGACAGAAACTGACGGAACGGGAACGCTCCCGCACGGTGGTTTGCGTCGCTGCTCCCTCCGTGAATCGCTGGAGTGCCGAGGCGGCTGCCCGCATTGAATTTCCTTCCGGCTATGCCGTGAGCGGAAAATTGAATCTGGAAGCAAGGTCTGCAGGAACCATTTGCTGGCAGGCACCAATGACGGCAAGCAAAGGCATGTCGCTGACAGCCCACTCCGGCAGTGAAGTCTCCGGACTCGGACTCGAAACGGACTCCCTCGAAATCGACACGGAAAGTGGCGGAGACCTGCATCTGAAAGCCATCAACTGCCAACGCCTCTCCGCAAAAGCAGACAAAGGCGGCTCTGTCCTGCTCGACGGGAAATGTGCCACAACGGCGTGGCTCTATGCCTTCTCAGGCGGCAGCGTCGATGCCTTTGCCTTGTCGGCAGAACGAATCAAAAGTTACGTGGCACGGGGAGGAGAAGTCGAAGCACCTCGCGACGGTCACACCAAGGTGGAACGCACCAACGAATGACGTACTCTTGCAGACTCCTCTCAGACCACACAAAATCCTCCACCCAAACGCGGACACAATCTTTCGTGTCCGCGTTTCGTTTTTTCACGGAAGGCGTGACGTGTTTTCTATAATCCGCAAAACGAGGGGGATGGTTTTTTGAAAACGACGGGGATGGTTTTGCAAAACGACGGGGATGGTTTTGCAGGAGTTTTGCAGGGGTTTTGCAGGGGTTTTGCAGGGTTTTTGCAGGTTGCAAAAGGGTTGCAAAAGGGTTGCAAAAGGGTTGCAAAAAGGTTGTCACCGTATGTTGTGGTCTTGGGTTTCGGCTGAGAGGATGAAGGAGTTGTTGGCGGCGGTTTGTGTTTCGTCGCCCATGGTGGTTGGGAGGTCGGGTGTGATGGTTCCTCGTGCGACTCCTTCGAACCAGTGGATGGCTCGTTGGTAGCGTTCTTGTCGGATGTCGGTTTTTTGGGGTCAAAGAGTCAAAGAGACAAAGAGTCAAAGAGACAAAGAGTCAAAGAGTCAAAGAGTCAAAGAGTCAAAGAGACGAAGAGACGAAGAGGCAAAGAGACGAAGAGGCAAAGAGAAAAAGAGACAAAGAGACAAAGAGACAAAGAGTCAAAGAGGGCGCGGCGTATTTTTTGTCAAAAGTTTGGGAGGAAAACTCCCAAGGCGTGGGAGGAAGACTCCCAAGGCGTGGGAGGAAAACTCCCAAGGCGTGGGAGGAGAACTCCCAAGGCGTGGGAGGAAGACTCCCAAAGCGTGGGAAATCCGCTCTTTACTTAAGAAAGAGGGTATTTTTGCCTAACTTTGCGCCGCAACTTGACCGAAGACCAAGGTTTCCGGAACGTCATACTCTTCCCACACCTTATTATATATATACCTCTCATGCTCACATTTTCCGAACTAAAACGTCTTTCCCGCACCGCGCCGGAGCACGGTGCGCCGCTTCGCATGGCGCTGCTGGGCGACACTGCCACCCAATTCCTTGCCACCGCACTCAAAGGTTGGGCAACGGCGACAGGATTCGCCCTCGAACTCTATGAAGCGGGATTCAATGCCATCCGTGAGGAGGTGATGAATCCGGAAAGCGAACTGCACCGCTTCAACCCACGCTACACGGTGGTCTTTCTCTCCACACACAAATGGCTGGTGGAATATGGAAAGGCTGACGCGTCACGCAGAGCGCATTGGGCGGAAGAACGTTTGGAATGGCTGCGCGAGATGAGGGAGTGTCTGACGGGCAGAATCATCTGTCTGAATATGCCGGAAATTGACGATGCCGTTCACGGTTTCTTTGCGAACGCCGTTGAATCTTCCTTCCTCTGGCAGACCCGAAAGCTGAACTTCTCCCTGATGCTACGCTGCCGCGAATGGAAGGATTTCTACGTCTGCGACCTTGCAGCGCTGCAAGCAAAGATGGGACGCGACAACATGTTTGACGCACCGCTCTATGCACTCACGGAAATGGTCCTCACGGCAGATGCCGCTGCCACGGTGGCGGCACGCATCACTGACATCGTCGCTGCGGCAGAGGGGAAACTGAAGAAATGTCTGATTCTGGATTTGGACAACACACTCTGGGGCGGCACAGTCGGCGACGACGGATGGGAAGGCATCGAACTGGGCGGCGGCATGGGACTCGGCAAAATCTTCTGCGAATTCCAACTGTGGGCAAAGAAACTCCGACAGCGAGGAATCATTCTCTGCATCTGCTCCAAAAACGACGAAGAGAAAGCAAAAGAACCGTTCGAGAAGCACCCGGAAATGATGCTACGTCTGGAGGACATCTCACTCTTCACGGCAAACTGGGAAAACAAAGCGGACAACATCCGCCACATCGCGGAGACGCTCCACATCGGACTCGACTCCATGGTTTTCATCGACGACAATCCTTTTGAACGACAGATGGTGAGAAGTTTCCTGCCCGAAGTGACGGTACCGGAAATGCCGGAGGACCCCGCGCTCTGGTTGGAGTTCCTCTATTCCCAAAACCTCTTTGAAACGGTAAGTCTCAACAAAGAGGACGAGGAACGCACCCGCCGCTATCGGGAACAGGCTGAACGTACCGCCTTCGGACGTCAGTTCAAAAACGAAGAGGACTTTCTCCGCTCGCTGGAAATGAAAAGCCGCGTGGAGGGGTTCACAAACTACAACACTCCTCGCGTGGCACAACTCTCGCAACGCAGCAACCAGTTCAACCTCCGCACCGTGCGCTACACCGAAGACGAGGTGCGCGCCATGGCAGCAGATGCCCGGACCTTGCCACTGACGTTCACACTGGAAGACCGCTTCGGCGCCAGCGGATTGGTCTGCACGGTCATCATGAAAGAACAAGACGGCGAAACGCTCTTCATCGACACATGGTTCATGTCGTGCCGCGTGCTGAAACGCGGTCTTGAAAACTTCGTTCTGAACCGCATGGTCTGTGCCGCCCGCAAGCGGGGCTATCGACGCTTGGTCGGAGAATATATTCCCACGGCAAAAAACGCGCTGGTCAGCCACCACTATGAGGACCTCGGCTTCACACCGCTCGGCGAGAACCGCTTCGAACTGCGCTTGGAGAATTACGTTCCTCGAAAGTGCGAAATCGAAGAGAAAGTGACAGTTTGAAGGGCAAGAAAAGAACTTTTTGTCAGAAATCACAGTAAAAACAAGACCGACGAGACACAAACTGCGCTGCAAAGTTGTCAGTGTGACGAAAAACTCGTTATTTTGTGGTCAAAATAACAGAACATAACCCCTAATCCAACACAAAAGAGCTATATGTTAAGAATGGCGATACAGGCGAAAGGCAGACTCAACGAAGACACGATGGGACTGCTCGCCGACGCGGGTATCGACGTGGCACCCGCCAAAAGAAAACTGGTGGCGAAAGCCAGCGGATTCCCCATTGAGGTGCTCTATCTTCGCGACGATGACATCCCACAAGCCGTCCACATCGGCGTGGCAGACGTCGGAATCGTGGGACTGAACGAAGTGGCAGAACGAGAGATGAAACTGCACGAGGTGATGCGCCTCGGTTTCGGTGCGTGCCGCATCTCGCTCGCCATCCCCAAAACCGAAACCTACACCGGACTGGACTGGTTCAAAGGAAAATGCGTTGCCACGTCCTATCCCAACATCCTCAGCCGATACTTCTACGAACAAGGAATCGACGCCGACATCTACGAGATTGCCGGCTCGGTGGAGATTGCGCCCGCCGTGGGATTGGCGGACGCAATCTTTGACATTGTCTCCTCGGGCGGCACGCTGATTCAGAACGGTCTGAAAGAAGTGGAGCAGGTGTTCCACAGCGAAGCCGTGCTGGTCGCCACGCCGGGACTGTCGGAGGCAAAACTGAAAGAAGTGGAGAAACTGAAGTTCCGCTTCTCGTCCATCGTGAACAGCCGAGGCTACAAATACGTGCTGATGAACATCCCCCGCGAAGCACTCCCCGAAGCGGTGAAACTGATTCCGGGCATGCGCTCCCCGACGGTGCTGCCCTTGGCGGACGAAGCATGGTGCTCTCTCCACACCGTCCTTGCCGAGGACGTGCTTTGGGAGAAGGTGGAACAACTGAAAGCCCTCGGCGCAGAAGGCATCCTCGTGCTGAACCTTGAGAACATGGTGATTTGAGACCACGGAGTTAAAAACGTTTCAAGTTTCAGGTTTCAGGTTTCAAGTTTCAGGTTTCAGGTTTCAAGTTTCA
>JBJEAG010000316.1:21923-25608 GCA_051868855.1 Alloprevotella sp.
GTTTCAGGTTTCAGGTTTCAAGTTTCAGGTTTCAGGTTTCAAGTTTCAGGTTTCAGGTTTCAAGTTTCAGGTTTCAAGTTTCAGGTTGAAAAGACCACGGATGAAACGGATTCCGCACCGCCCTCTTTGACCCTTTTGACCCTTTTGACTCTTTGACTCCTAGTCTCTTTGACCCTTTGACTATTGACTATTGACTATTGACTCTTAGTCTCTTTGACTCTTAGTCTCTTTGACTCTTAGTCTCTTAGTCTCTTTGACTCTCTATTTTCATGCTAAAATACATCAACCCCGCTCGTTCGGAGTGGACCTCGCTCATCGAGCGCAACATTCCCGACGACGAAAACATCACCCGCAGCGTGGCGGACATCATCTCCGCCGTGCGCCAAGAAGGCGACGCAGCATTGCGCCGCTTCGCCTTGCAATTTGACCACACCAAAATCTCACAACTCGAGGTGAGCGAAAAGGAATTTGAAGAAGCCGCCAACCTCGTCTCGCAAGAAGTGAAGAACGCCATCGCCGTGGCAACTGACCACATCTCCCGCTTCCACCGCGAACAAATGCCCCGCACTGTGGACATCGAAACGGAAACCGGAGTGAGATGCTGCCAGAGAGCCGTCCCCATTCAACGCGTCGGACTCTACGTTCCCGGCGGTCGGGCGCCGCTCTTCTCCACCGTGCTGATGCTGGCACTGCCCGCCCGCATTGCCGGCTGTCCGGAGATTGTGCTCTGCACGCCCCAAGGCGCCGGCGGACACATCGCTCCGGAAATTCTCTACGCCGCCCGCCAATGTGGCGTCCACCACGTCTTCCGCATCGGCGGCGCACAAGCGGTGGCAGCCATGGCGTATGGAACGGAAAGCATTCCCCGCGTCGATAAGATTTTCGGTCCCGGCAACCGCTTCGTGACCTACGCCAAGCAACAGGTGAGCCGCGTCTGTGCCATCGACATGCCGGCGGGACCGAGCGAAGTGCTGGTCATGGCGGACGCCTCGGCAAACCCGGCGTTTGTGGCGGCAGACATGCTGAGTCAGGCGGAACACGGTCCCGACAGCCAAGCGATGCTGGTCTGCGACGACGAAGCGTTCGCGAAGAAAGTGGAAGCAGAGGTGAAGGCACAGACCGCCCGCCTCTCCCGCGCCGAACTCGTCGAGCAGTCGCTCTCCCACAGCCGCATTCTGGTCTTCTCCTCCCGCGAAGAGATGTGCGAGTTCAGCAATGCCTACGCTCCCGAACATCTCATCATCCAAACGGAACGCCCCTGGGAACTGGCGGTGAAGGTCACGGCGGCAGGCAGTGTCTTTGTCGGTCCCTATTCTCCCGAATCTGCGGGTGACTATGCCTCCGGCACGAACCACACGCTTCCGACCGGCGCTTGGGCGCGTTCTTTCAGCGGCGTGAACCTTGACAGTTATTTCCGAAAAATCACCTTCCAGGAACTCACCCGCGAGGGACTTTCAAGTCTCGCGCCGACCATCGTGGCAATGGCGGAGGCTGAGGGACTGCAAGCCCACGCCGAAGCCGTCAGAGTGAGAACACAAAACCACTGACCCGATTTCCTCATGACTTTTCCGTTTCGTAAACATATCGCAGAAATTGCGCCCTACTCCACCGCCCGCGACGAGTTCAAGGGCGGCGACATCTCCGTTTGGCTCGATGCCAACGAGAGTCCATATAATAATGGTGTGAACCGCTATCCCGACCCTCATCAGAAGGCACTGAAGCAGGTGCTCTCGCAACTCAAGGGTGTGGCGACCGACCGCATCTTCGTGGGCAACGGCTCGGACGAGGCGATTGACCTTTGCTTCCGCCTCTTCTGCGAACCGGGCGAAGACAACGTGGTGGCAATTGCGCCGAGTTACGGAATGTATAGCGTCGCTGCCGCCGTGAACAATGTGGAACTGCGGGAAGTGCAACTTCGGGAGGACTTCAGTCTGCCGGTGGAGGAACTGCTTGCAGCCTGCGACGCCCACACCCGCCTGCTTTGGGTCTGCTCGCCCAACAACCCTTCCGGCAATGCCTTCTCGCCCGACGACCTGCTCCACCTCGCCCGAAACTTCGACGGCATGCTGGTGGTGGATGAAGCCTACGCTGACTTCTCGGAGAAAGGTTCCATGCTGGCTCACCTCGACGACTGTCCGTGCCTCATCGTGCTCCAGACGCTTTCCAAGGCGTGGGGCATGGCGGGACTGCGCTTGGGGCTCTCCTTCTCCCACCCCGTCGTGGCTGCGGCTTTTGCGAAGATAAAATATCCCTACAACGTGAACGCCCCGACGCAGGAGGAGGTCATCCGCCGCCTCAGCAGCGAACCGGTCGCAGAACACGTCGCCGAAATCAAAGCGGAGCGCCGCCGTTTGGAAGAAGAACTGCCCGGCATCGCCTGCGTCAAGAAGGTCTATCCTTCCGACGCGAACTTCCTGCTTGTGGAGGTGACGGACGCCAACGCCATCTACGACGCCCTCGTCGCAGCGGGCATCATCGTGCGCAACCGCTCCCGCATCGTCGGCTGCCGCAGCTGTCTGCGCCTCACGGTGGGTACGCCCGCCGAGAACCGCCGCCTCGTCGAGGTGCTCCGAACCTTATCCTAAACCCGATTCCATCTCTCATGAAAATACCCTTGCTTTTCATTGACCGCGACGGCACACTGATTCGAGAGCCCGAAGACGAGCAAATCGATTCACTCGAAAAACTGGAGTTCGTCCCGGGCGTCATCACCGCTCTGAACCGTCTGGCGGGCAGCCGCTACCGCCTCATCATGGTGACCAACCAGGACGGGCTCGGCACGCCTGCCTTCCCGGAAGTGGACTTCCATCCGGCACACGACAAGATGCTCCGCACCCTCGCCGGCGAAGGCATCGTCTTTGACGCACAGCACATCGACCGTTCCTTCCCGCAGGAGAACCTGCCGACGCGCAAGCCGGGCACGGCGATGCTGACGCCTTACATGACGGAGGACTATGCCCTCGCCGAGAGTTTCGTCATCGGCGACCGCGCCACCGACGTGCAGTTGGCGGTCAATCTGGGTTGCCGCGCCATTTTCTTGGAGACTCCCGGGCGTCCCATGCCCGAGTTCACCGACGAGCAGCAAGCCGCGCTGGCACTCTCCACTCCCGACTGGGCAGAAATCGCCCGCTTCCTCTGCAGCGCCGAGCGCACGGCGGAGGTTTTGCGCACGACGGCGGAGACGTCCATCCGCATTCGCGTCAATCTCGACGGCTACGGTCCGACCCACATCGACACGGGACTGAAGTTCTTCGACCACATGCTCTCGCAACTGCCGCACCACGCCGGCATCGCCTTGGTCTGCGAATGTCGCGGCGACCTCGAAACCGACGAGCACCACACGATGGAGGACGTGGCGATTGCCTTGGGCGACGCGCTCCGTCAGGCTTTGGGCGACAAACGCGGCATCGGTCGCTACGGCTTCGCTCTTCCGATGGACGAATGCGACGCCTTCGCGGACCTCGACCTCGGCGGCAGAATCGACTTCGCGTGGGACGTGCCCTTCACGAGGGAATATGTCGGCGACACGCCAACGGAGATGTACAAGCACTTCTTCCACAGCCTCGCCTGTGCCTTGCAGGCGAATCTCCACCTCCGCGCCGCGGGCGAGAACAACCACCACCTCATCGAGGGCGTCTTCAAGGCGTTCGCCCGCTGCCTGCGCCAAGCCATCGCGCGAAATGCC
>JBJEAG010000317.1:0-6837 GCA_051868855.1 Alloprevotella sp.
CGAAAAACAACCAAAACGTAAGCACTTTCTTTTGAACATTCCTTATTCCATAATTATAGAACATCCCTAAAAACGTTATCGCATGAAGCTCCGCTATCCCTGGCTTTGGGTGCCCAGTCTCTACACCGCCGAAGGCATCCCCTACGTCATCGTCATGTCCGTCGCCACCATCATGTACGGTCGCCTCGGTCTCACCAACGCCCAGATTGCCCTCTACACCTCCTGGCTCTATCTCCCCTGGGTCATCAAACCCTTTTGGAGTCCCGTGGTCGAGATGTTCGGCAGCAAACGCCGTTGGATTGTGGCGATGCAGTTCCTGATTGGCACCTCCATGGCGGGTGTGGCATTCTTCCTGCCCGGCAGTCATTTCGTGCAGTCCACCCTCGCTTTCTTCTGGCTGATGGCTTTCAGCAGTGCGACCCACGACATCGCCGCCGACGGCTTCTATCTGCTTGCGCTCGACACCCGCGACCAAGCCTTTTTCGTCGGCATCCGTTCCACGTTCTATCGCATCGCCAGCATTCTCGGTCAAGGCTTTCTTGTCATGCTTGCCGGCACGTTGGAGGCACGTTTCCAACCCGTTCGGGCGTGGATGCTCACCTTCATTTTCATCTCCGTCGTTTTCCTCCTCTTTGCCTTTTGGCATGCCCGGGTGCTGCCGCGTCACCGTTTTGACGCGGAGCGCAAGGTCGTGTCGGTGCGTCAGGCAGTGCGAGATTTCCTCTCCACCTTCGTCAGTTTCTTCCGCAAACCCGCAGTGATTCCGGCGTTGCTGTTCATGTTGCTCTATCGTCTGCCCGAAGCCCTGCTCGTCAAGATTTGTCCTTTGTTCATGTTGGACAGTCCCGACCACGGCGGACTCGGACTCACCACCGGCGACCTCGGCATGGTCAATGGCACGATTGGAGTGGTTGGTCTCACGCTGGGCGGCATCCTCGGCGGCGTCGCTGCCGAGCGCGGCGGACTTCGCCGTTGGCTCTGGCCCATGGTGCTCGCCATCACGTTGCCCGATGTGGTCTATATCTTCCTTTCCTACTATCAACCCGAGAGTCTGGTGTGGATTGGCGCCTGCGTTTTTGTGGAACAGTTCGGCTATGGTTTCGGCTTCACCGCCTACATGCTCTATCTCATGCTCTATGCTCGCGGAGCCAACTCCACGGCGCACTATTCCTTCTGCACCGGTCTCATGGCACTCGGCATGATGCTGCCCGGTTTCTTTGCCGGCTATCTCCAAGAGTTGGTGGGCTATCTCAACTTCTTCATCATCGTCACCGTGCTCTGTCTCTTCACCTTCGGCGTTTCAGCCCTCGTGATGCTCGACAAGAATTTAGAGTCGGAGGACGTCGAGGAGTGAAAAATATAGGAGTGAAAATTATAGGATGAAAGAGTCATGACAGACGAAGAATATATGCGCAAAGCGCTGGAAGAAGCCCGCGAGGCGTTCCGGCGCGATGAAGTGCCCGTCGGGGCAGTGGTCGTGGCACGCGACCGCATCATTGCTCGTGCCCACAACCTGACCGAAACGCTCCACGACGTGACTGCCCACGCCGAGATGCAGGCAATCACCGCCGCTGCCGACAGCCTCGGCGGGAAATATCTTGACGCCTGCACCCTCTATGTCACCGTCGAACCCTGCGTGATGTGTGCCGGTGCCCTCGGCTGGTCGCAGATTGCGCGAGTCGTCTATGGCGCTGCCGACCCCAAGCGCGGTTTCAGCCGTTTCGCCCCGCAAGCCCTGCATCCCCGCACCGAGGTCAAGGGCGGAGTCCTGGAAGAAGAGTGCGCAGAACTGATGACCTCCTTTTTCAAGAAGAAACGGTAGGGGTGAGCTCCTTTTTCTTTCTGTTTGAAAGCTCAACGCTGCAATAATTAGCAAAAGAGAAAGCGAATTGGCGGTTTTCTTGTCTTTTGTATGTATTCCTTATATAATTGTGCTAATTTTGCAATCTATTTAAGGACTTAGCTTACTATTTGACATGGAAACCATCAGCGAATTCTTCTCCATGCTGAGCGGGTGGTTGTGGGGTTGGCCCATGATTATCCTGCTTCTCGGAACTCACATTTTTCTCACCATTCGTTTGCGTTTCCCGCAGCGTTGGATTTTCACCGCCATCAAACTTTCGGTGAAGAAAGACCCCGACGGCGAGGGCGACGTGTCGCAGTTCGCCTCGCTCGCCACCGCCTTGGCTGCCACCATCGGGACGGGCAACATCATCGGCGTCTCCACCGCCATCGCCTTGGGCGGTCCCGGTGCCGTGCTTTGGTGCTGGCTCACGGGCGTCTTCGGCATCTCCACGAAATATGCGGAAGGTTTGCTCGCCATCAAATATCGCGTCACCACGCCGCAAGGGCGCATGTTGGGCGGTCCGATGTATGCCCTGGAGCGAGGCTTGGGCTGGCGCTTCATGGCGATTCTCTTCGCCGTCTTCACCGCCATTGCCGCACTCGGCATAGGCAACACGGTGCAAGCCAACGCCATTGCCACACTTGCTCACGACTCCTATAATCTTCCTCCCGCCCTCACCGGCGGAGTGGTTTGCGTGCTTGTGGCAGCCGTCTTGTTGGGTGGCGTCAAGAGCATTGCCCGAGTCTGCGGCATGTTGGTTCCTTTCATGGCGCTCTGCTATGTCATCGGCTGCATCGTCATTCTGTGGCTCAACAGCGACTATCTCCTTCCAGCCCTCCGCCTCATTGTCGAATCCGCTTTCTATCCGCAGGCAGCAGGTGGCGGTTTCGTGGGCGGCAGCATCATCATGGCAGCCCGCTATGGCATTGCCCGCGGCTTGTTCAGCAACGAGAGCGGTTTGGGGTCCGCCCCCATCGTCGCCGCGGCGGCGCGCACTCGTAACCCCGTGCGTCAGGCATTGGTCTCTTCCTCCGGCACCTTCTGGGACACCGTGGTCATCTGCGCCCTCACCGGCGTGGTGGTCGTCAGCAGCATCTTGGCATATCCCGACATAGACTACAGCAACGGCGCCACGCTCACCCGCGACGCTTTTGGCAAAATCCCTTTGGTGGGCACTCCCATCCTCACCTTCGGGCTGCTCACCTTTGCTTTCAGCACCATCCTGGGCTGGTGCTACTACGGCGAACGCGCCGTGGAATATCTCAGCGGCATGCGCTGGGTCGTTGCCTACCGGGTCGTCTATATCCTCGCCGTTTTTGTCGGCAGCGTCATTCAGCTCGGCATCGTTTGGAACCTTGCCGACTGCATGAACGCACTGATGGCGATTCCCAACCTCCTTTCCTTGCTCTTCCTCAACGGCATCTTGGTGCACGAAACCCGCAAGTATCTGTGGCGCGGGCGTCTCGAAAAGGAGTGAGGCAAGAAACGGTCGGAGTTGAAGTTAAAAATGTAATTACGATTATCTCATGGCAGAGCACAATCTTTTGGGCGAAAAGGGCGAAGAGGCGGCATGCCTCTATCTTGTCCGCAAAGGCTATGACATTCTGGCACGCAACGTCTCCATGTATGGCGCGGAGATAGACATCGTGGCGGAATATCACGGCACGATTGCTTTTGTCGAAGTCAAGACCCGCAGTCACGCCTCGGAAGAGGAGGCACTGGCGGCAGTGAACCATGAGAAGCGAATCCGCATCATCGCCGCCGCCCGTTCCTTCATGGCGCAATATCCTCCCTGCAAGCGCATCCGTTTCGACGTCATCACCTGCCTTGGTTCCGACCATCCTTTCCGCATGGAGCACCACCGCGGTTGGTTCGACCTCAACGAAGCGATGCGCAGATGGAGGAGGTGAGCGGAATTATTCCTCGGATTTCGACAAAAATCGCGGAATTATTTCTCGGATTTCGGCAAAAATCGCGGAATTATTTCTCGGATTTCGACAAGTGTGATACCTTTGCGGCTGAATTTCAAGTATTAAGTGATTATGTTGAACTATATGTGTCGCCACATAGACAAAACGCTTGTGGAGTGGAAAAATAATCCGTTCCACAAACCGTTGTTGTTGCGTGGTGCCCGACAGGTCGGAAAGTCCTCCGCAGTTCGTCATTTCTCTGAGCAGTTTGAGTATTTTGCCGAAGTCAATTTTGAACGCGACAAGGAACTTACCACTTTTTTTCGTGGCAGTTTGGATGTGCGACTCATTTGCTCCAAACTCTCAAATTTCCTTCAAGTGCCCATCGTGGCGGGAAAGACTCTTCTTTTCTTTGACGAGGTTCAGTCGTGTCTCGAAGCCATCATGGCGTTGCGTTTTTTCAAAGAAGACTATCCTGAACTTCATGTGGTGGCAGCAGGTTCTTTGTTGGAATTTGCATTGCAGGAACTGCCCACTTTCGGGGTGGGACGCATTCATTCCGTCTTTATGTATCCCATGACATTCGATGAGTTCGTCATGGCAAATGGAATGGAAGGCTTGTTGTCTGCACGCAATTTGGCGGATGTTTCTCACCCTTTGGACGAGGCATTTCACGAAAAACTTGTGGAACTGTTTCGATTATATTTATTGGTGGGAGGCATGCCGGAAGCAGTCGCGATGTGGAAAACCACTTCAGACCTCTTGCAGTGTCAGCGCATACACGATGACATCATGCTCACCTACGAGGATGACTTCAACAAGTATTCTCGTCGTGTCAGTCCCGAATTGCTCCGACTCGCTCTTCACGGCGTATGCCATCAGATTGGACAGAAACTGACTTACTCACGAATTTCGGAAAGTCTCAGAAGTTATCAGATTCGTGATGCACTGGATTTGCTCATTTTGGCAGGCATCATCACTCCTGTCGTTTCCACTGCCGCGAACGGTTTCCCTCTTGCAGCGGAGGCAGATGAGCGTCGTGTCAAATATCTCTTCCTCGATTCCGGACTTTTGCTTTCTGTTCTTCATCTTGAAGGAAAAGTTTCACAAGAACTGGTTCGTCTCATCATGGCAGGCACGCCTCAAGATTTGGTGAACAAAGGAAGTGTGACCGAGATGGTGGCAGGTTTGGAGATTGCACGTCATGTCGGTTGCACGCACCGTCCGCAGATGTTCTATTGGGAAAGGGCAGGGAAGAGTGTCGCTGAGGTGGACTATCTGACCGTGTCCCATGCAAACATTGTTCCTGTCGAGGTGAAAGCCGGCACGCAAGGTGGCATGAAAAGTCTTTGGATGTTCATGCGTGAAAAGCAAATCACTGAGGCAGTGCGTTGCTCCTTGGAGAACTTTGGAACATTTGACTATGTGGACAAAGAAGATAGCAATGCGCTTCGTCATGTCAGAGTGTGTCCAATCTATGCCCTGTCACAGTTAGATAATCTCATGAAAACCTCCGAGGATTTGGAGTATTCAGGTGATTCTTGATGTCTTCAGTCATACCTTCCACGTCACACTATTTTTCCACCTCACCCCATAAATCCACATTCACTCATGAAACTGTCTGCTTTTTCTTGCTTCAAACGAATGACCGTCCTGACTCTCTTGTCGCTTGTTTTCCTCTCGTCAGTGGCACAATCCATTGTGTGCACCATCGAAGGAACCACCACCGACACAGAAACGAAGCATCTGTATCTGGTGGAGTCGGGGGCAGATATTCGTGTGAAGGACGACGTCATCACCATTCCCGTCGTGAACGGTAAATTTCATTACATCTGGAAAGGGGATGAGAAACTATACTTCCAACTCATTGCCGACAATCAATATCAGAACGGCAACATTCGTGCGGCGTTTTTCATCGCCGAAAACCAGCAAGTGGTCGTCAAGATGGGGCGGGCAGATGACAAGGTTGTGGTCAATGCAGATGGGAAGGAAACGAAAATGCTTCAGCGGTGTCAAAAAGTGATGGATGCCGTTTACGCTTCCCGGATGGCAGCGATGGACGAGAAAATGGATTCCTTGGAACAGTTGCTCGAGCGTTACATGAGCGACCTCAGCCCTTCGGAGCAAGAACAATTTATCGCAGAACTTGAAATGCCCCACAGCAGCCATCCCCTTGTCGCAGCCTATCAGCAGACGGAACAAGCGTATCGTGAACTTATTGCAGACGAAAGGTTTGCCACGGCAAAATGGCTGGATGCGCACCCTTGTATATATGGTTTGTTTTATATGAAAGATATGTTGGCAATTTCCAAGAGCCAAACGGACGCTTTCACCTGCTTCCTCATTCGTTCCTATCAACAGACTTACAGCCACAAATATCCTCAGCATCCTTATCACACCGACATCCAAAGCATTGTGCAGTCGTTGGCGCTGCAGCCCGGAAATCAATACATTGACTATGACGTCTCGCTTCCGGACGGCAAACAGGCTGCAATCTCCACGTTGTTCACTGGCGAAATCATCTACATTGACCTTTGGGCTTCGTGGTGCGGTCCGTGCAGAAGGCATGCAAAGGAGTTGATGCCCGTCTATGAGAAATACAAAGACAAGGGTTTTCAGATTATCGGCATCGCTCGCGAGTCGAACGCCGAGGACATGCAGGAAGCCATTCAAAAGGACGGCTACCCTTGGCTGTGTCTGCTCGAACTGAACGACCGAAATCGGATATGGCTAAAAAACGGCATCAGCAATTCTGTCGGTGGTGGTTTCCTTATCACCAAAGACGGCAAAATACTTTCCGTTTATCCGAGTGCAGAAGAAACGGAACGCATCCTTTCAGAGAGGATGAGCAAATAGATTCCCCTTCGACTCTTAGTCTCTTCGACTCTTAGTCTCTTTGACCCTTTGACTCTTTGTCTCTTAGTCTCTTCGACTTTTAGTCTCTTCGACCTCCCTCTCTCCATTAATGCTCATTAATTGATTCATTAATCCTTCATTAATTCTTGTTTTATGAGACCATTTATGAACATTAATGGAGGGAACTAAGCCCTTCCCTTTAGGGAGGGGTTGGGGTAGGCTTCT
>JBJEAG010000318.1:0-6822 GCA_051868855.1 Alloprevotella sp.
CGGTCACCGACTTTTTGTCTCTTTGTCTTTTTGTCTTTTTGACTTCAGAAAAAGGGTTTTGCCAAAGTTTTGCAAGGCTTTTGCAAGGCTTTTGCAAGGCTTTTGCAAGGCTTTTGCAGGTTGCAAAATAGTTGCAAAATGGTTGCAAAATGGTTGCAAAATGGCTGCAAAATGGCTGGCAAAAAGGTGTCGCTTTGAACGAAGCGACCGTTTATTTGTTTAACGCACTAAACGTTTTTCGGCGAAATCTGTTTAACGCATTAAACGTTTTTCGGCGAAATCTGTTTAACGCATTAAACAAAATCCGTAAATTTGCAGCGAATCACACTGACAGATACCATGGAAAAAATCATCAATTACTGCCAACGTTTGCTCAATCTGACTCAATGCAAGCACGTCAGAAGCATGATGCAGAAGGTGAACTGGAACAGTCAGCTCATCGCCATCCGCGGAGCGAAAGGAGTGGGAAAAACCACCCTGATGCTGCAATACATCAAACTTCACGGTGGAAACCTAAAGAAAATGCTCTATGCCAGTCTTGACCACAACTATTTCACGCAACACAGTCTGCTGGAATTCGTGGAGCAATTCTACCGACAAGGAGGAGAACATCTCTTCTTGGATGAAGTGCATAAATACGCAACCTGGAGCAAAGAGGTCAAGGAAATCTATGACACCTACCCCGACTTAAAGGTCGTCATCAGCGGTTCCTCATTGCTGAGCATTCTGAATGGAGATGCGGATTTATCACGACGCTGTGTGCCCTACGAAATGCAAGGTCTCTCGTTCAGGGAGTATCTGGAACTTGCACATGGTCTCCACTTTGACATTGTGAGTCTCAAAGACTTACTGAATGCGCCGGAAGACATTTGCATCAAGGTCAACGAGCAGTGCCGCCCGTTGAGCTATTTTGACGAATATCTGAAGGAGGGTTACTACCCCTTCTTCTTGGAGGGAAAGGAAGAGTATTTCCTACGCGTGGAAAATGTCGTGAACTACATCATTGAGGTGGAACTGCCCGCTCTGTGCAACGTGGATGTTTCAAACGTGAGAAAACTCAAGGCACTGGTGGCTGTACTGTCAAGCAACGTCCCTATGCAGTTAGACATGCAGAAACTCTCCACCATCGTCGGAGTTTCAAGAGTGACCCTGCTGGGGTATCTTCAATATCTGAACAAAGCGCGCATCCTCAACTTGCTCTACAGCAACGAAATAAACATCAAGAAACTTCAGAAGCCCGACAAAATCTTCGTGGAAAATCCGAACATCATGCAGGTGATGACGTTGGACACGGTGAACGCCGGAACAGTTCGCGAAAGTTTCATGGTGAACCAACTTCAGCATGGACACAAGGTGGAATATAGCCCCAAAGGAGACCTGCTGGTGGATGGAAAATTCACCGTGGAAATCGGCGGGATGAGCAAAGACGGAAAACAAATTGCAAACGTAGAAAACGCTTACATTGCTGCCGACAACATTGAATACTGCTATGGGAACAAAATCCCTCTTTGGGCATTTGGCTTTTTGTATTGAGAAGGAGGCGCCCCGCTCAATCCGCGGTCAAAAAAAGATTCATAAAGCTATTCGCAAACAATTTCTGAAATTTCGAGTCCATTCGTTTGATTCGTGTTTCAAAAGGAACGACAAAAGAGAAACCCTACACAAACTCAGCGACTTTCGCTGCTTTGTGTAGGGTTTGATTATGTTTTTTGCAAGCGTGCAAAACCGTAGGAGGGCGATGCTTACTTGTCGAGGAGGGCGAGGGTGTCGGAGGCGATGAGGAGTTCCTCGTCGGTGGGAACGACAACGACCTTGACCTTGCTGTCGGGAGTGGAGATGATTTCCTCCTCGCCGAAGTTGCGGTTGTTGGCTGCCTCGTCCAACTTGATGCCCATGAACTCAAGACCGCTCACGCTGCCGGCACGCACGTCTGCCTGGTGCTCGCCCACACCGGCGGTGAAGACAAGGATGTCGAGACCACCCATGGCGGCTGCATAGGCACCAATGTACTTCTTTATTCTGTAGTCATACATTTGCATGGCGAGGGCAGCTCTTTCGTTGCCTGCCTTGATGGCTTCTTCGACTTCGCGAATGTCGCTGGAGATGCCGCTGATGCCGAGGACGCCGCTCTGTTTGTTGAGCAGGTCGCTCATCTCGTCGGGCGTGAGTCCGTCTTTCTTCATGATGCTGAGCACGGCGGAGGGATCGACGTCGCCGGAGCGTGTGCCCATCATGAGACCTTCCAGCGGAGTGAGCCCCATGGAGGTATCGACGCAACGACCGCCCTTCACGGCGGAGATGGAAGCACCGTTGCCAATGTGGCAGGTGACGATGTTCACGTCTTCGGGCTTCACGCCGAGGAACTCGCAAACGCGGGCGGCGACATAGCGGTGGCTGGTGCCGTGAGCACCCCAACGGCGCACGTTCTGAGTTTCGTAGTACTTATAAGGCACGGCATACATGTAGGCGTGAGCGGGCATGGTCTGATGGAAGGCGGTGTCGAAGACGAAGACCTGAGGCAGGTTGGGAAGCATCTGATTCACTGCCACATAGCCCTTGAGGTGGGCTTCGCTGTGGAGCGGAGCGAGTTCCATGTACTGTTTCCACTCTTCGAGCATTTCGTCGGTGACGATGCGGCTCTCGGTGAAGCGTCCGCCTGCCACGATGCGGTGACCGGCAGCACTGATTTCGTCGAGGTTTTTGATGGCGCCATACTCGGGATGGAGCAGGGTGTCGAACATGAGGCGGATGCCTTCGGTGTGGGTGGGACAGGGTGACTCGATGATTTTCTTTTCGCCGTTGATGGTGGTTTTGAGGAAGGAGCCTTCAAGACCGATTTTCTCGATTCCGCCGGCGGCGAGGACGCTCTTGTCGTCCATTTCATAGAGTTTATACTTGATGGAACTGCTGCCGCAGTTGATGACAAGGATTTTCATTGGTTTTATGTGACTTTGTGAATATAGGTAAGATTTTAAAGCGCCTTGGCAGCAATGGCTTGGTTGGCGGTGATGGCAATCATCTTATAGACGTCATCGATGGAGCAACCGCGGGAGAGGTCGTTCACGGGACGAGCAATGCCCTGAAGGATGGGGCCGACGGCAGTGGCGTGGCCGAGACGCTGCACGAGTTTGTAGCCGATGTTGCCCACTTCGAGAGAAGGCACGACAAGAACGTTTGCCTTTCCGGCGATGGGGCTGCCGGGAGCTTTGGAAGCACCGACGGAAGGAACGAGGGCGGCGTCAGCCTGAAGTTCGCCGTCGAGCAGGAGTTCGGGGTCCATTTCGTGGGCAATGCGAGTGGCTTCGACCACCTTATCCACGACTTCGTGTTTGGCAGAGCCGTGGGTGGAGAAGCTGAGCATGGCGACGCGGGGTTCAATGCCGGCAACAGCCTTGGCGGTGCGAGCGGTGCAGACGGCAATCTGGGCGAGTTGGTTGGCATCGGGCACGGGAGTCACAGCCACATCGCCCATGACGAGCACACCGTTGTCGCCGCATTCGGGAGCGTGAGTCAGCAAGAGCATGGCACCGCTGACACAGGTGATGCCGGGTGCGGTTTTGATGATTTGGAGTGCGGGGCGCAGCACGTCACCGGTGGTGTTGCGTGCTCCGGCGAGTTGTCCGTCGGCTTCACCGCTCTTGATAATCATGCAACCATAGTAGAGCGGGTCGGTCACCTTCTTGCGGGCTTCCTCGAGCGTCATGCCTTTCTTCTTGCGAAGTTCAAAGAGCAACTGGGCATATTCTTCGCTCTTCTCGCTGTTCTGAGGGTCGATGAGAGTGGCTTTTGAGATGTTTCCAAGTCCCCACTCGCGGGCTTTTTCCTGGATTTCTTCCACATTGCCGAGCAGGATGAGGTCGGCAACACCGTCAGTCAGAATCTGGTTGGCGGCTTTGAGCGTACGCTCTTCTGTGCCTTCGGGCAGCACGATGCGTTGCTTGTCTGCCTTGGCACGCTGGATGAGTTGTTCAATAAGTGACACGATGTTGAATATTTATTGTGTTAGAATATTTTTATCTGCATTTTTTTCGGCAAGACTCAAGCATGCACGAACGTGCCGATTTTCTCGCCTTCGAGCACCTTCTTCAGGTTGCCGACCACGTCCATGTTGAAGACGTAGATGGGCAGGTTGTTCTCGCGACACATGGCGGTGGCGGTGATGTCCATGACGCGGAGGCCGCGGGAGAGCACCTCATCGTAGGTGATTTCGTCGAACTTGACGGCGGTGGGGTCTTTCTCGGGGTCGGCGGTATAGACGCCATCGACGCGAGTACCTTTGAGCATGACGTCGGCTTCGATTTCAATGCCTCGGAGCGAGGAGCCGGTGTCGGTGGTGAAATAGGGGTTACCGGTGCCGCAACTGATGATGGCGACCTCGCCGCGTTCGAGCGCTTCGATGGCTTTCCATTTGGTGTAGAGTTCTCCAATCGGCTCCATGCGAATGGCAGTGAGAACATGAGATTTGACGCCGATGGCTCCGAGGGCTGAACTCAGCGCGAGAGAGTTGATGACGGTGGCACACATGCCCATCTGGTCGCCCTTCACTCGGTCGAAGCCCTTCCCTGCCCCACTGAGACCACGGAAGATGTTGCCGCCGCCAATAACGATGCCGACCTGCACGCCCATTTCGAGCGCCTCACGAATCTGAGCGGCATACTCGTTCAAACGGGTGGTGTCTATGCCATAGCCCTGTGCTCCCATGAGGCTTTCGCCACTGAGTTTCAGCAGGATTCTTTTAAATTTTGCCATAGTTTTCGTAAAGGTTAGATTGTTAATTTTTTGTCGTGTGGCAAAATTAACTATTTCCTTTCGCTTGAAGCGGAATTGTGGCGACAACTTTGCGATAAAGTGCTGCTTGAACCAAACTCCGAAGGAAAAGGAAGGTCAAAAAGGCAGTCCACAGCAAATCACACGAAGGAGGAAAAAGATTGAGAACAAGGAAGTAGGAGAACGCTGCCACCGCCATGCTGACACACAAACTGCGGGTGGCGGAAACGCCAATGAACAACCCGTCGAACAAGAAGGCACTAACGCCGGCAAAAGGAAGGAGACAAACGTATGGCAGACTTTCGGAAGCCGCAGCCACCACCTCGGGGCGGGTCGTGAAAACACGGAGCAGCGCCGCACCAGCCACGCCATATAAGACAAAGAACAACACGGCGAGTCCGGCTCCCCAAACGAAAAGGCTCTTCGTCAGACGGAGAAACTCATCGCGGCGGCAGGCACCGAGACAGTGACCACCAAGGGCTTCGCCGCTATAGGCAAAACCGTCCATGAAATAGGAGAAGAAGAGGAAAAACTGCATCAAAATGGCGTTGGCAGCCAAAACCGTGTCGCCGAGAAGAGCACCGTAAGCGGTGAAACTGGTGGTGACGGAGAGCAGAAAGAGGGTGCGAAGAAATATGTCGCGATTCACGCGGAAAAAGAGGCGGAAAGGTTCGCGGCGGCGGAACAAATGCCAGACGCGGCGCCGCAACTCTCTCCCTCCCTGACGCAGATAGGCGCCGTGGCGGTGACGAAAAAGAAGAACGGCAAGAAGCAAACCGGCACACTGGGAACAGAGGGTGCCAAGGGCAATGCCGCTGACGCCGCAGCGGAAACCGAAGACGAGCACAAGACTGAGCAGAACGTTCAGCAGGTTCTGAAAAACGGAGAGCACCATCGGACTGCGTGCATCCTGCATGCCGAGGAACCAGCCGCAGAAGGCGTAGAGCGACAGGACGGCGGGAGCGCCCCAAACGAGGATGGAGAAATAGTCGCTCACGAGGGGGGCGGTGGCATCGGAGACGGTGACGAAGCGAAAGGTCACGTCAAGGATGGGGCGTTGCAGCGCGATGATGAAAAGCCCGATGACGAGAGCGAGGCTCAGTGCTCGGGCAAGCACGGCAAGACACTCCTCGCGATTCCCCGCGCCGCAGGCTTGGGCGGTGAGACCTCCGGTGCCCATCCGCAGAAAACCGAACAGCCAGAACACCATGCTGAAGACCATGCTGCCGAGGGCGATGGCTCCGATGCAGGAAGCGGAGTCAAGGTGTCCCGCAATGGCAGTGTCCGCCATGGAAAGCAGCGGCACGGTGAGATTGGAGATGATGCTCGGAATGGCAATTTGGAGAATGCGACGGTTCATGGGCAAGTTGAAAAAGCACGTTTCAAAGTTCATGTCTCACGCAGCATGCGCAAAAGAAAAATTGTGACAAAAACATTGAATAAAAAGATGGAACGAATGAACTTCTTGGCAGGACAAAGAGTTAGAACTACGGACATTCTTGATTTGTGCCGTAGATTTGTGACATTGCTTCACCATATATATATTAGCGGAAATAGAACCCGACAGCATATAAAGGTATGTTCTTCATCCAGTCTTGCTCACGATAGTCCGACAAAGAGAAGCGAAGCGCCCGGATGTGCGGATGTGACTGTTTGAAAGTGAACAGAGATTTCGCCCGAAGGTTCTCTTCCGCCTTGACTTCCAGTGCACAGACTTCCTGTCCGTGTTGCAAGAGAAAGTCTATTTCCAGTTTGGAGTCACTGCTATAATAGAACACGGAGTTCTCTTGCGTCGCCAAGAGTTGAGTCAAAACAAACAACTCTGTGAAAGCACCCTTATATTCCGCCATGCCGTTTTCCGCCACTAACATGTCCACCGGACTTGTTTCACACATCGCCCCCAACAAACCGCAGTCCAAGACGAAAAGTTTGAAAGCAGACAAGTCGGTGTAGAACTTCAGTGGTTTCACGGGTTTGGTGATTCGCTCCACTTTACAGACTATGCCTGCATCCATGAGCCACTGAATGGCTGTTTCAAAATCCTTTGCCCGTGCA
>JBJEAG010000319.1:0-6768 GCA_051868855.1 Alloprevotella sp.
AGTGAAGGCAATAAGTGGACAGCCAACACGGAAAAGGTGGAAGGAGCGGTCGTTTTGTATGAGAAAGAGCAAAGTAAGTTCTTAGGTTATAGTCCTTATTATAATTACTACGGCATCTTTTCCTACTCTGTGTTTGATGACATAAATTATAGTTACTCCCTCATCTACGAAGCAGAGGAATGTCTCGAGCAAGTGGGCACCATCACTGTGGGCACCAAGGAAGGCTACGGCACGTACTACAGTGACAAAGCCTACGTCATGCCCAACGGACTTTGCGGTTATGCCGTGACTGAGGCAAACAGCAGCAGCGAAAGTCTCACCATCTCTCCCGTCTATCCCGCCGGAAGCACCGTGCCCGCACAGACTGCCCTGTTGGTCAAAGGAGCACAGGGAACGTATGCCGCCTTTGCACCGCCGACCACCGAAGCCGCAGCAAGAGTCGCCAAATCTGCCAGCGCGAGCAATCTGCTCTACGGTACTGCCACGGACGCCACGACGGTGGCACCGACCTCCGATGCGGACTACTATTTCTATAAACTCTACTACCTCAACTCCGTGGATGGAGAGAACACCAACTTAGGTTTCTATTGGGGACAAGAGTCCGGCGGACCTTTCACCAATGCCGCTAACAAAGCCTACATGGCAATCAAACAAAGCGATGCTCTGCAAATCGTGGGCTTTGCCCTCCCCTATCAAGGACTTACCGGCATGAGTTCCGTCACCACCGAAACTGACTCCCGACTGAACGAAGGCAAAACCTACACGCTCTCCGGCACACTCGTGACAAACAACGGAAAAGCAAAACTGCCCGCCGGAATCTACATCCAAAACGGACGAAAAGTGTTCATTTCCAAATAAAACCTCTCAGACGCTAATCCTCAGAAATGAAGATAAAATATATCGCTCCCCACAGCAACGTGATTCGATTCTCCCCCGAGAGTCACATTCTTTCGGTCTCCGGCGGAGACGAAAACTTCAACTTTGGAAACCGTTACTCCGACAACGGTGCCACGCAACAATTCTCCGACAAGCGAAACGGTTCCACACTGTGGGCTGACATGGAAGAATAAGTTACTCCCAAGCAAAGCCCAAACATGAAACACTACGATGTTTGCATGACCATTGCCGGCTCCGACCCTTCAGGCGGAGCCGGCATTGTGGCAGACTTGAACACCTTCCACCGTCTGGGGTGCTACGGTCAGTCTGTCATCACCGCCATCACCATCCAAAACTCTTTGGGGGTTGCCGACAGCCATCCGCTTCCGCCAGAGTGGGTCGAGGAACAAATCAAGATTGTCATGGACGACCTCATGCCTGCCGCCGTGAAAATCGGAATGGTCTGCACCGCTCCCATTGTCGAAGCCATTTGCCGAGCGCTGGATGCTCACGCCCCGCGTTTTGTCGTGGCAGACCCCGTCATGATTTCTTCTTCCGGTTTCCCGCTCACCGATTTGGAAACCATGAAAGCAGCGATTCCTCATCTCATTCGGCACATCAGCCTCCTCACTCCCAACATTCCCGAAGCACAGTTCCTGACCGAGAGCGACACTGCCGACGCCTCCCGGCTCGTTCGTCTCATGAGCGAGCGTTTTCCCGACACCTCCATTCTTGTGAAAGGCGGCCACAGCACCGAAGGGGTCACCGATTGGCTCTATGACGCCACAGAAAAAAACTACGTTCCTTTCCACGGCTCCCGAGTGGAAACTCGCAACACCCACGGAACGGGTTGTGTGCTCTCCTCCGCCATTGCCGCCTTCGTCGCCAAAGGTTTCTCGCTGCACGAAGCAGTGGGAAATGCCAAGTCCTTCCTTCATTCCGCTTTGGAAAAGGGAGCAGACTATGACGCAGGGAAAGGCCACGGCGGAAGTTATCTCTTGGGAGACTGAACAACGCTTTGTCCCTTGCCCCCACTTTTCTCTTTCAAGCCATGATTCAGGCAGGAAAAAGGTGATTCTGACCTTTTTTGTCGCACTTTCTGTCAGTCTTCTCGCACTTTCTGCCAAAGAAAACTCGTCAGAAAACCCTCTGTTTCCCCACAGTTCACTAAATTTGCAGTCAGAAGAGAAAAGGGAAGAAACACAATCCCTCCCCTTCTCCCTTTATTCTTCATTTGAAACATCACATTTGAAATCAAGCATCACATGAAAGCATTCGTATTTCCCGGCCAGGGAGCGCAGTTCGTGGGAATGGGCAAAGACCTCTACGAAAAGCACCCCATCGCCAAACAACATTTTGAACAAGCCAACGAAATCCTCGGTTTCCGCATCACCGACATCATGTTCTCCGGCACTGACGAAGAACTGAAGCAGACGAAAGTCACTCAGCCCGCCATGTTCCTCCACAGCGTGGTGAGCGCCCTCTGTTTGGGTTCCGCTTTTGAGCCCGCCATGGTGGCAGGTCACTCCTTGGGCGAACTCTCCGCTCTCACCGCTGCCCGCTGCCTCAACTTTGAGGACGGTCTGAAGTTGGTGGCTGCCCGCGCCATCGCCATGCAGAAAGCCTGCGAAGCACAACCCGGAACCATGGCTGCCATCATCGCACTCGAAGATGCCAAGGTCGAAGAGGTTTGTGCCGCCGTGCGCGAAGAAAGCGGTAAGGTTGTCGTGCCTGCCAACTACAACTGCCCCGGTCAGCTCGTCATCTCCGGCGAAGCAGAAGCAATTGACATGGCTTGCCAGCGCTTGAAGGAAGCCGGTGCAAAGCGTGCGCTCGTGCTCCCCGTCAGTGGTGCCTTCCACTCTCCCCTCATGCTCCCCGCACAGGAAGAACTGGAACAAGCCATTGCCGCCACCGAGTTCCACACTCCCGTTTGTCCCGTCTATCAAAACGTGGATGCCAAACCTCACACCGACCCCGAAGAAATCAAAGCGAACCTCATCGCTCAACTCACCGCCTCCGTGCGCTGGACGGAAGAAGTGAAAAACATGGTGGCTGACGGTGCAACCAGTTTCACCGAATGCGGTCCCGGCAAAACGCTCCAGGGCATGATTGCCAAAATCTGCAAAGGAAATGCAGACGTCTCCATTCAAGGAGTCAATGACTGAAAAGACTTTCTAATCACCAACAAAGGGGCTGCGTCAAAGCATCATCGCCAAAGACGCAGCCCCTGCACGTAAGTGGAAAACCACTCATAATTCACAGAAAGAAAAGAACATGCGTCCCATCATCTATCAAATCTTCACACGCCTCTACGGCAACAAGACAAAAACTAACAAAATCAACGGAACTCTTCAGGAGAACGGAGCAGCCAAGATGAACGACATCACGGCTTCCAAACTCCAACGAATCCAACGTTTGGGCTTCACACACGTTTGGTTCACAGGACTCATCGAACATGCTACTCAAACTGACTACACTGCCTTCGGCATTGAAAAAGACAATCCGACCGTCGTCAAAGGAAAAGCCGGTTCGCCCTACGCCATCAAGGACTACTATGACATCGACCCGGACCTCGCCGTCAGCGTACCCGACAGAATGAAGGAATTCAAAGCGCTCCTTGCCAGAACCCACAAAGCCGGACTCAAAATGGTCATTGACTTTGTTCCCAATCACGTGGCACGCCAATATCGCAGCGACGCCGCACCCAAAGGCGTGGAAGACCTCGGCGCCAAGGACGACACCACGAAAGGCTTCGACCCGCAAAACAATTTCTACTATCTCCCCGGACAGCAACTGCGCACCGACTTTTCTCGTTCCTCCGCCCAGGCGGAACCTTACGTTGAACTTCCCGCCAAAGCCACGGGAAACGATTGCTTCAACGCTTGCCCCTCCCGGAATGACTGGTACGAAACGGTGAAGTTGAACTACGGCATCGACTATCAAGGCGGCCGCGCCACACATTTCTCCCCCGTTCCCTCCACTTGGAAGAAGATGACGGACATTCTGCTTTTCTGGGCAGAAAAGGGAGTGGATGCTTTTCGCTGCGACATGGCAGAGATGGTGCCCACTGCTTTCTGGAGCCACGCTGTGGCTGCCGTGAAGAAGGAATATCCCAACGTGCTTTTCATTGGGGAAGTCTATAATCCCGCTCAATATCGCGACTACATCGCTGCGGGCTTTGACTTCCTCTATGATAAGGTTGGTCTCTACGACACTTTGCGTGCCATTGTCTGTGGAAACGCTTCCGCCTCCTGCATCACTTCTTGTTGGCAGGCAACAGACGACATCAAGGGTCACATGCTTCATTTCCTTGAAAACCATGATGAACAGCGAATCGCCTCTGCCTATTTCGCCGGAAATGCCGAGAAGGCAAAACCTGCGCTCGCCGTGGGAGCGCTGATGAGTCCGGGAGCCTATATGGTTTATGCGGGACAGGAGATTGGCGAAACGGGAATGGACGTCGAGGGCTTCAGCGGAAATGACGGCAGAACAACCATTTTTGACTACTGGAATCCTGCTTCACTTCAGAAACTCACCGCCCCTGCCTTCGAAAAGAAACTCTCGCCCGCCGAAGCTTCGCTCTATGCTTACTATCAAAAGATTCTCTCGCTCTGCAACAGCCGCAAGGCGTTCGCTCAGGGCGGTTTCTTTGATTTGCAGTATGCTAACTACGGCAGAGATTACGGCTACAACTGCGACCGTCAATACACTTTCCTCCGTCATCACGGTCGTGAGGTCTATCTCGTTGCCGTCAATTTCGACCCTGCCTCCGTGCAAGTCGGCATCAAGATTCCGTCCCACGCCTTTGACGTTTTGAAACTCCGCGAGGGCACAAAGTCTGCCGTCAACGTCTTGACGGAAGAAACCGTCACCGTGGAGCTGCGCCCCGACGCTCCACTCTATGTGCAGTTGCCTGCCTACGGCGTGACCGTCCTCAGACTCTGACATTTTTCAACAGCACTCCCCTCTCCTCACCTTTTCCTTTACTCTTTTTTCATGAAAACACTCATCGCCGACAGCGGCAGCACCAAAACCGATTGGACTCTTGTGGAAAACGGCAACGCCACTCTGCGCGTCAAGACCCAAGGCATGAACCCTCTGGTCATGACCGAAGATGCCATTTTTCGTTTGCTGCGTGAAGAACTTCTTCCCGCTCTTTCCGACCATCCGGAGCGCATTGAGTTTTTTGGTGCGGGTTGTCGCGGAAAAGGTTTGGAACGAATGAAAGCGACGCTGCAAGCGGTGTTTGGACCTGCCTGCAGCGTCAGCGTGCATTCTGATTTGGAAGGTGCCGCCGTGGCACTGTTCGGCGGGAAGTCCGGCATCGCCTGCATTCTCGGCACGGGCAGCAACAGCGGCGTTTGGGACGGAAAAACGTTGGTGGAGAACACGCCGTCGATGGGCTATATCCTTGGCGACGAAGGCGGAGGCGTTTCGCTCGGACGCCGACTGCTCAGCGACATCTGCAAGAAGCAGTTGCCCGAAGCGCTCTCTCGTGCGTTTTGGTCGGAGAGCGGTCTCTCCGTGGATGTGATTATTGAACAGGTCTATCGCGGCGCGACGCCCAATCGTTTCCTTGCTTCCCACGCTCCTTTTCTCCTCTCCCACCGCCGTGAGCCCGCCGTTGCCGCCCTGCTGGCAGAGGAGTTTGAGCGTTTCTTCCGCCGCAACGTGTGTGTCTATCGCCGCCCCGACCTTCCCGTTTCTTTCATCGGCGGCATAGCCTGTGCCTTCCGCGAGGAAGTGGAGGCTGCCGCTCGTCGCTGCGAGTTGCAACTCGGGCAGTTCCTGCAAGCCCCGATGGAAGGACTCGTGTCAAGGTTCTGAGACCTGTTTGCTCATTTAAGGGATGTTCTGAAAACTATGGGGAATATCCCGCCAACCCACTCCCGCTGATTTTTCAGCACACTCCTTGAATCATGCCGCAAGAGGGAGGAAGATTCTATGTGATTCAACGTCGGAGGAAACTGACAAGACGAAATCGTGACACAACACAGAAAAACAGAAAGAAGGTGCGCTGAACAGTTTCAACACACCTTCTTTCTGTTTTGTGGGCACTGAGGGATTCGAACCCCCGACCCTCTGCTTGTAAGGCAGACGCTCTGAACCAACTGAGCTAAGTGCCCTTTCGGGATTTATTTTGCTCCTTTCGGGAAAAATGTTTGCGCGACTTGTGAAAAAAAGGGAGTGGGCACTGAGGGATTCGAACCCCCGACCCTCTGCTTGTAAGGCAGACGCTCTGAACCAACTGAGCTAAGTGCCCTTTAAGCCGTGCAAGGCATATTTCGCTGTTTTTGAAAAGGAGGTGGGCACTGAGGGATTCGAACCCCCGACCCTCTGCTTGTAAGGCAGACGCTCTGAACCAACTGAGCTAAGTGCCCTTCTTTTCTCGAAAGCGGTGCAAAAGTAGGCATTTTTGCGTAACCCTGCAAACTTTCCGCGGAATATTTTGCAAAAACTCGCGTTTTTCCTATTTCCTGCCCCCCCAACTTTGCCCTTTTCATCCCTACCATCGTCGTCACGGAAGGAAAGAACAGGATGACAAAGGCGGCATCCGCGATGACGGCAATATAGGAGGTGCAGTGTCCCACTGCACACGGTCGCCATTTTGTTCCCGACCGTCGCCACGTGCAGGGCATCCGCGATGACGGCAATATAGGAGGTGCAGTGTCCCACTGCACACAGTCACCATTTTGTTACCGACCGTCGCCACGTGCAGGGCGGACGCGATGAATCGCGTCCCCACCCGCAATCATCACCATTTCAATGATGACAACGCGGGTAAATGATTGGAAAACAAGTGTTTTAGGTACGGTCAGCAGGTAGGGACGCGATTCATCGCGTCCGCGCCACCAATTGCAACTATTACCGAGTTGATGCTCGCAGGTG
>JBJEAG010000320.1:0-6705 GCA_051868855.1 Alloprevotella sp.
AGAAGGGTTACAAAATTCCGCCGCAGGCGGGTCGCTTTTGCTTGAAGCGCGGCACGCGCTTCAAGCAGAGAGAAGGGCGGATGCAAACACGCCGGGGAGCGCCAAGCGGCAAGGGGCGTGGCTCACGCCCCGACGAGCGACAGCCACCGAGCCCCGACGAGCGACAGCCACCGGCTCACGCCCCGACGAGCGTCACCCGCCGAAACCGACGAGCATCTCCGCGAAGTCGTCGGCGTGGAAGCAGTCGCTGATACCGAAGTCTCCGACGCGGGTACGTCGGAGGGCGGTGAGGTGTGCTCCGCTGTCGAGCGCTTCACCGATGTCCCGAGCCAGAGCGCGGATATACGTACCCTTGGAGCAAACCACGTGGATGTCAATCTCCTGTTTCTCGAGTCGGCAGTCCGTGAGACTGATTTCGTCGATGCGGAGCAGTTTCGGTTTCAGTTCCACCTCGTCCGCCTTTCCTCGGCGTGCGAGGTCGTAGGCACGCTTCCCGTCCACCTTACAGGCAGAATAGACCGGCGGCACCTGCATGATGTCCCCGCGGAAGCGCTTCAATGCATCGCGAACGGAAGCCTCCGTGATGTGCTCCGTCGGGAAAGTCCTGTCCACCTCATGTTCGAGGTCAAAGCTCGGCGTCGTGGCGCCCAGTTTCAGTGTGGCGTCATAGACCTTCACGCCGGCTTGCAGACGGTCAATCTCTTTCGTCGCCTTCCCCGTGCAAATCACCACGACACCCGTGGCGAGCGGGTCCAGCGTACCCGCATGCCCCACCTTGATTTTTCGTCCCCCCATGGCGAGCGTCAGCGATTTGCGCACCTTCGCCACGAGTTGAAAGGACGTCATACCCAACGGTTTGTCGAAAGCAAGAATCAAGGAAGGCACAGGCAGCTCCGCATCCGAAGCAGCCAACTGCAGCAGGCGCTTCAGTTCCACCACGTCGTTGGCGACGGGACGAACCTCAGCCGGAACGGAAAGGGGAAACAGCGCGTCCATCAATCCACCATGGCAAGGTCGTAGCCCATCCAGCCGAGGCTGAGAATCAGCAAGCCGACAATGATGCGATACCAGCCGAAAGCCACGAAACCGTAGCGAGCCACGTAATTAATAAAGAACTTGATGGCGGCAATGGCAACCACAAAAGCCACAACACTGCCGAGCACAAGCATCGCGAGGTTGTTGCCCTCGGTGAGGACGTTGCCGGTGCCGCTTCCGATGAGTTTGTAAGTCTCCAAACACGTCGCACCGAACATGGTGGGCACGGCAAGGAAGAAACTGAACTCTGCCGCCGCCTTGCGCGTCAGTTTTTGCGACATACCGCCCACAATGGTTGCCATGGAACGGGAAACGCCGGGAATCATGGAGATGCACTGCACGAGACCGATGACAAAGGCGCGACGATAGGTCAGCGGAGTGTTCACAGAACCTTTGTTGAAGAGTTTGTCGCAGAACAACATGAAGACACCGCCGACGATGAGCATCACTGCCACCAACGTCACGTTGCCGAGGTTGCTTTCGATGAAATCGTTGAAAGCGAGACCGAGCACCACGGCGGGCAGTACGCCGACAATAAGTTTCAGGTAGAAGCGCCAGATGGCTTGCCACCAGGTGTAGCCGTGCGTCTTGATGGTTTCGGGATAGAAGAACTTCTGCCAGTAAAGACAAACGACGCTCAGAATGGCACCGAACTGAATGATGACGGTGAACGCTTTGACGAACGGCGTACTCTCAATGTTGAGCAGTCCTTGCGTGATAATCATGTGTCCGGTCGAGGACACGGGCAGGAACTCCGTCAGTCCCTCCACGATGGCGACGATGATGGTATCAATCCAGTTCATTTTCTTCCTTGCTGTTTAGTTTGGGACGACGCACAATGGCGTAGATGATGAACAAATAGCCGAAAAGGCAAACGGCAGGCGCCACCTTGATGTGACGCACATCAAAGATGGAAGGATTGAACTCCGTTTCGCTGGAACCGGAGCCGGACATCAGAATCATGCCGAGAATCACCACGGCCATGCCGACCGCAAGAAGAATGAAGTTCACGCGGTCAAAGGCAAAAATCCTTTGTTTCTTTTTGGAGGACATAATCTATAGATAATAAGGAATAGAAATTGCGCTATATATAATAAGGTATAGGAACCGGCGCGAAGCCGTCACTTCAGATAGACGTCACTCTCGTCGCTGCGGAGGTGACGGTTCACGGAAAGATAGGCACACCACACTGTCAGCAACAAACCGCAGACCGCCACGATGCCGAGCGTTGCCGCCCACACCTCGGGGGTGATGAGTTCGTTGAGATAGACTTCGCCCTCGCCTGCCATGAACTGCAGATAGTAGAGCGAGCCGCCGAGCAAACCGTCGGCAATCAAAACTGCCACCAAACCGATGAGGAAGGCGCGGCGCAGGAAGGGACGGCGAATGAAACTCCATTCTGCGCCCACGAGTTTCATGGTGTGAATACTGAAACGGCGGGCATAGACACTCATGCGGATGCTGTTGTTGATGAGCGCGAAAGAAACGAGCGCTAACAAAGCCGCGACAATCAGCAGCACCAGACCGACCATCGGAATGGTGCGGTCAAGGCTTTCCATGACGTCGCGGGGATAAGCCACTTCAATCACACCGGGGCGGTTTCGCAACTCCGGCTCGAAACGGCTGAGGCTGTCGAGGTTGGCATAAGCGGAGTTCAAATAGACCTCAAACTCCGCGGGAATGGGACTGGCGCCGATGAACTCTCCCATGTTTCCCTGCAAGGCTTCGTTCATCTCGCGGGTACCGCGCTCCTTGCTGATGTAATCGACTCGGCGGGAGAAAGGAGCCTGTCGCAAAAAACTTTGAAGGGAAAGAAGGTCGGCACGGTGAATGGTGTCGCTCACCATCACTTCCACGGTGAGCCCTTCACGAATCTGACGGCTGAAGTTGTTGCCAACCGTGACAAAGAGAATCACAATGCCTAAAAGCATCAAGACCAGCGTGGTACTGATGCAAGTGGTCACCACGCTGAATTTTCCGGTACTTTTCCGTTTGGAATGTTTTCCTGACATAAATATTAGATTCAAAGGGAAGAGCATCCCCAAAAAGGGGAGACTATCCCAAATTTCGGGCAAAAGTACGAATTTCTATCTATTTATGAATCATGCGCTCCGCGAAATGATGGGTCTAAAGGGTCAAAAGGGTCAAAGAGACAAAGAGTCGGCGCGGTATTTGATTTAACGACAACAGAGACAACAAAAGACAACTTTTCTTTTTGACCTCTTTGACCCCTTTACGCTCTTTGACCGGAGCGCAGCGACTTCCGCGCCGACCCTTTGACCCCTTTGACCTTTTAGACCCCTTTGACCCCGCCTCAGCATCTTGCTGCCACGCCTTCTGCGGGCAG
Organism: Alloprevotella sp.; assembly: GCA_051868855.1. GTDB lineage: Bacteria > Bacteroidota > Bacteroidia > Bacteroidales > Bacteroidaceae > Alloprevotella. The sequence goes on from JBJEAG010000320.1 coordinate 3,383, forward strand.
CGGGGAGTATTTAGGTTTGCGGAGGTGCAGGTAATAGGGTAGGTGGCGGAAGAAGCGTGCCATGCGGAGAAACGGATTGTGGAGCGGGTGCATCCGGCACCACGGTGTGAACGCCTGGAAGTCGAAGAAAAGGTGGCGCAAGGGATGAAGACTGTCATAGTCCCAAGGTTTGCGGTTCGTGAAGTGCAGAATGGAAGGATGCGTCAGCAAGCCCGGGTGCGCCGCCATCCACTGTTCGTTCTCGGCAAATGCCGGACGATAGAAACCCTCCTGCACGTTCCACTTTGCCGGCAGTTTCACCCATTGTCCGTGGAGCACCGCGTTGAGCAAGTCCTGGTCGTTGAAGTGAATCCGTTCCGGATGGCGGTGATAGTAGTCCTGACACGCCTTTCCCACTTGGTGCTCGCGCCAGTACTGCAAGTTCACGAGCAACATTCCCGCGTTGAAATAAGACTCAGACTTCGGATAGCACAAACGCTCGAAGCGCTCGTCTTCGTCGCAACTCATGTCGTCCACCGCCGCCAGTGCCTTCCCCGCGAGGTCCGTCTCCCACAGTTCTTTCAAGGAGTCGAGCACGAGCATGTCGCAGTCCAGATAAATCACGCGGTCAATCGTGGCAGGCAACGCCTCTGCCAAGAAGCAGCGGAGATAGGTCGTCAGCGAGATATGCCCCGCGGAGCAGTTGATGGACATACCCTCCAGCAGTTTCGGGTCGGTGTCGTAGAAACAAATCCGTTGTCCGTAGTTATCGGTCAGAATGGTCAGTGCGTCTTTGTCAGCCTGCGTCAGTCCGCGCCCCAGGATGTGGAACGTCACCAGTTCCTGACGATTATGCCGGAGCAGGGAAACCATTGTCACGCCGCAGAAGCGGGTATAGGCACTGTCTGTGTTGAAAGCGATGTGCAACATAGTCTGAGAAAGCTTAGAATTTCCCGCGAAAACGTGCGGGATGCCCCGCAAAAATAGGAAATGAAAGCCGTTTTGTCAAACACACACCGCTTTTTGTGGCGTTTTTAGGCTGAAAACACTACATTTGCGCTGAATCCCGTGCTTCCCCGAACGTTTCGACACGGTTTCCGTCGCGTTCTGGGAAGCCCAAAGATATCCATCCCATGTCCGACAAACTGACCTACAAACTCCACAGCGGGAAGCCCAACAAGGCTTGGTATTTTCTGAAAGGCATGCTGGGCACCCTCGTCCCCGACTGCTGCTATCGCGCCCGCCTCGAAAACATCTTGAAGAACGCCTCCCGGAGAGAGGACTATGCCTACTGCCTCGAGCGCGCCAACTATTATAATAAGGTGTGCACCCCCTTCTCTCTGCCGAAAGAGGATTTGCGGGAATATGGGCGCAGCATCTTCCACTATGTCGGCAGACTCGGCGACTTCAAGCGGAACATGTTCCACACCGCCTACTATCTCGACCAGCACGACGTGACGCGTTTCTTCGACCCGAACCTGCGTTGGAGTTTCCTGCCGGGCGACGTCTATTTCACTCCCGAGAGTCCGACAGTGGTGAAGAGCCGCCTCTTGGAGGGCGACAACACGAACTCCGTGTTGCTCAAACTGGACAAACTGCGCCACTTCCTCTTCGTCAATGACCCCGTCCCCTTCCGCGAGAAACAGGACAAGGTGATTTTCCGCGGAAAGATTCGCCAAAGCCGTCTCCGCACCGCCTTCCTCGAACAGTTCTTCGCCCACCCGCTCTGCGACTGCGGCGTGGTCGGGCGCAACGAGGGTTGTCCGGAGGAGTGGATGCAACCGAAGAAGACCATCCGCGAACATTTGGACTATAAGTTCATCATGGCGATTGAAGGCAACGACGTGGCGTCGAACTTGAAGTGGGTCATGTCTTCCAACTCGCTCGCCGTCATGCCGCGCCCCACTTGCGAGACGTGGTTCATGGAGGGCAAACTGGAAGGAGGAAAACACTATGTGGAGGTGCGCGACGACTATGCCGACCTCGAGGAGAAACTGCAACACTACATCCAACACCCGGAGGAAGCGGAGGAAATCATCCGCAACGCCCACGAGTTCGTCAGCCAATTCCGCGACCCGCGCCGCGAGGAACTCATCCAACTCATGGTCATGGAGAAATATCTCCGCCTCTCGCAACAGTAACACCTCCCTCGCCGGACAGCAAAAATTCTCTCACCATGTTTTCTCTCAAAAAAGTCGGAAAATCCATCGAAGCCGCCGCCTCACGCCTGAAGCAGCGCTGCATTCTCGCCTATCTGATGAACGCCTGCGGCGGACGCGAACTATTAAATACATACCCCCCCAAGGTAACTTCCAAGCCGTGTAAACCGCTCGCTCCCGACTCGCCCATCTGGACGTGCTGGTGGCAGGGAGAGGAGCAGATGCCGCCCGTCGTGAAGGCGTGCTACGCCGCCATGAAGCGCTGCGCCGGCTCGCACCCCGTCATCCTCGTCACGCAGCACAACTTTGCGGACTATGTCACGATGCCGGACTACGTGCTGGAGAAACAGCGCCGCGGCATCATCGACCTGACGCACTTCTCGGACATCCTCCGCATGATGCTGCTGCGGGAGCACGGCGGAATCTGGATGGACAGCACGCTACTGATTCCCTCGGGCAAACTGGACGACTTCATCCTCCCGGGCACGGACTTCTGGACCTGCCACCACATCACGCGCTATCGCAACGTCTCCCGCGGCGGCTGGGTGAGTTTCTTCGTGGCTGCGGGCAAGGGACACATCCTCCCGTCTTTCATCGCGGACCTGCACCTGAGTTATTGGAAACGCCGCAACCGCCTGATGGACTATCTGCTCTTGGACTATTGCTTCGCCGTGGCGCGCCGTGAACTTCCCGAGGTGCAACAACTAATCGAGAGCCTCCCGCTCAGCGAAATGGGACCGCTGGGGAAACAACTCAACGAACCGTTCACCGAAGAGGGCTGGCACGAAGCCTGTACACGCTATCGCTTCCACAAAATCACCTACAAAATCCCACTCCACACGCACACTCCCGACGGACAACTCACCAACTACGGCCACATCCTCGAAGAGTTCGGAGGAGAGGGGGAGGTCTAAAGGGTCAAAGGGGTCGGCGCGGAGTTCCGTCAAATCCGTTTCATCCGTGGTCTCAAAGGGGTCGGAGGACGCTTCGGTCACAGGGTCAAAAAGAAAAGTCGTCTTTTGTTGTCTCTGTTGTCGTAAAATAAAATTGTTCGCGGACGGCGTGGCGTCATTCCTGTCCGCCGATTTGTTGTTATTTTCCGCCGATTTGTCATTCCTGTCTGCTATTCCCGTTGGTGTTCACCGTTACGGCGGAAAGGTGTTCACCGTTACGGCGAACACGTGT
>JBJEAG010000321.1:0-6678 GCA_051868855.1 Alloprevotella sp.
GTTGTGAATTGCGTGGCGTAACGGCAGAGTTCCTCCAAGCCAAACACGCCGTCATAGACGGGAACGACGAAGTAGTTGTTTTCGTTTTCTCCAAAACCCGGGCGAGAATTAATGTCATAGTACATAGTGCGTGATGTTTTTTATGTGATGATGATTTTTATTTTGCGTGATAATTTTTTGAAGAGATTCGTCCTTTTCATTCTAAAATCTCGTTCTTGTAAGAAACCTCGTTATTTTTATCCGGCGACTTGTTGTTTCTAAGTCTTATATCGTTGGTGTGCACACGTCCTGCGCACACGTGTGCATTCGTCCTGCGCACACGTGTGCATTCGACCTGCGCACACGTGTGCACTCGTGCTGTGCACACCAACAAGTTCCGAGAAAGAAACGACAAATCCTTAGAAAAGAATGACTTTCCGGCGGGCGCGAGTGACGGCGCGGCGTGCAGGTTTCACGAACCGTATTACAAAGTTACGAAATCGGCGCGTAAAATCATCGTTTTTCCCGTAATTTTGGTAGATTTAGCCGATAGTGTCGAAAAATAGCCACTCCGAAGAAGTTGCGAGAAAGAAAAATCTTCATACTTTTGCAACATGAAAACTAAAACTCTTCTTCTCGTTTTCTTTTCCGCACTCTTTTTCCTTTCCTCTTGCGACATGATTGACTATCACCCCTACGACGGGCGCATTGAGGGACCCCACGGGCTCAATGCTTGGAACATTGCGCGCATTGAGGAGGGCTGTCGCGGCAAGACTCACATCCGTTTCGTCATCATCACCGACACGCAGCGCTGGTATGACGAAACGAAGGACGCCCTCGCCAGCATCAACGCTCGGGGCGACATAGATTTCGTTGTTCACACCGGCGACATGACCGACTTCGGCATGACGAACGAGTTTGAGTTGCAGCGCGACCTGCTCTTGAAACTCCACGTGCCGTTCGTCGTTTTGATTGGCAACCACGACTGCCTCGGTTCGGGCGACGATGTCTATCGCTATGTTTTCGGCGAGCCGAACTTTTCGTTCAATGCCGGTAACACGCATTTCATCTGTTTGAACACAAATGCGTTTGAGTATGACTATTCCATCTCCATTCCCGATTTTCACTTCATTCGTGAAGACCGCGCCTCCTTGCCGCCCGAGGTGACGCGCACGGTTGCCGCCATGCACGCCCAACCCACCTCCGAGCAGTTCAACAACAATGTCTCCGACCTGTTTCAGGAAGAAATCAAAAAATTCCCGGGACTGCAATTTTGCGTTTGCGGTCACGGGCATCACACACAGGTCAATGACCTCTACGGCGACGGCGTCCTCTACTACGAATGCGGAGCGGCGAAAATGCGAGAGTACTTGGTGTTTGACTTAAATGAAGACGGAACTTACAGTTATGAAGTGGTGGAATATTGATTGTTTCTTGCGTCGGCGCTTCTGTTTCGCCTTGTCCTTCCTTGTCCTCCTTCCGTTGGCTGCTCGGGCTGCGGAGGTCGAATCGCTCGCAGCAGAAAACGACACGACCGTGACGCCGCCCGCCGCTGTCTCGCTGCCGCCCGACAGCATTCGGGCGCTGGCGCGGCAGTTGGGAATGGTCGATACGTCGGAAGTGTTGGTTTTCAAGGACACGCTGCGCCGGGCGCACGCGGATTTGACGGCGAAGAAGTCCTTCTATGAGCGTCATCGCGAACGCACGCTCCGCGGCTGGGCGAATCTCATCCCGACGCAGTTCACTTTGCAATATGCCGGCAGCATCGGCCTGATGAACCTCGGCATCGGCTGGCACTATGGGCACCACGACAATTGGGAAACGGAACTGCTGGTCGGCTTCGTGCCGCGCTATCACAGCGGCGAGGCGCACACCACCTTTACCATCAAGGAGAGATATGTCCCTTGGCATTGCCGCATCAGCAGTCGCTGGACCATCATGCCACTGACCACGGGCATCTTCTTCAACACCATTTCCGGCGATGACTTTTGGAAAAAGCAGCCGGACAAATATCCGAAGAAGTATTACGGTTTCTCGACCAAAGTTCGCACGCACATTTTCCTCGGGCAGCGCTTCCGCTATAGAATTCCAAAGCGGAAACGGCTGATTCATCAAGCCATTTCCGCTTACTATGAGATTAGCACCTGCGACCTCTACATCGTGTCGAAGGCAACGAACAAAGAATATCCCTGGAGTCAAACCCTCTCGCTCGCCTTCGGCCTCATGTTTGAACTGTGAGCGGAGAGGGCAGGGGAGCGCTTCGGCGCGGCGTCATTCCGCGCTGATGCGGCGCTCGCCGGAGGGCTGTTCTTCCAAGCGCACGGCGACCGCGTCGGAGGGAAGGAGGTCTGCGACGAGGTCGGGCCACTCGATGAAGCAGAGCGCGCCGGAGAAGAAATAGTCCTCAAAGCCCAAATCCACCGCCTCCTCCGGCTTCTCCATGCGATAGAAGTCAAAGTGGTAAATCAGTTCGCCAGAGGCGGAGCGATATTCATTGACGAGGCTGAAGGTCGGCGAGTTGACGGTGTCTTCCACGCCTAACTCTTCGCAGAGCGCCTTGATGAACGTGGTTTTGCCCACGCCCATCGGACCGTGGAAGGCAAAGACGGTGCGGTCGCCCATCCACTCGATGAAGCGGCGGGCAGCAGAACGAATCTCGGAAGGAGAAGGGATGATAATTTCCATGAGAGACATACCTTATTATATATATATACGTGAGAAAATGCGCTTCGCCGCTCCTTTAAGAATGCTTTCGGCGGCAGCGAGAGGGAAATGTGCGGCGAAGTTAGTGAAACTTCATGAATTTGTTTGCCGAAAAAGCCGTAACTTCGCGCCCATGATGAAAACCAATGAAAACATCTATCCGGTCTTTGACCGAATGTTGAGCCGAGAGGACAAAGAGAACCTGCTCGGACAGAAAGGCGTCATGCTCTGGTTCACCGGACTCAGCGGTTCCGGCAAAACCACCGTCGCGCTCGCCTTGGAACGTGAACTCCACCGTCGCGGACTGCTCTGCCGCATCCTCGACGGCGACAACATCAGAACCGGTATCAACGCCAACCTCGGCTTCTCGGAAGACGACCGAAAGGAAAACATCCGACGCATTGCCGAAGTTGGCAAACTCTTTGTCGATACGGGCATCATCACCATCGCTTCCTTCATCTCGCCGACGCGAGAGTTGAGAGAAATGGCACGCGACATCATCGGGGCGGACGACTTCAAGGAAATCTACATCTCCACCTCGCTCGAAGCCTGCGAGGCGCGCGACGTCAAGGGACTCTATGCCCGTGCACGCCGCGGCGAGGTCAAGAACTTCACCGGCATCTCCGCTCCCTTCGAGAGCCCCGAACACCCCGCGCTCAGTCTCGACACTGCCGCCCTGCCGCTCGAAGAAAGCGTCAAACGTTTGCTCGAACTCTTGCAAATCCAACCATGACTTCCCACGCTGAGAACTCTGCATTGCGCTCCGCTGCGACCATGCCGACGGGAGAAGAACGGCGCAGAGCCATCTACAAGGTGACGCTTTGGGGAAGTCTCGTGAACTTCGTCCTTCCCATCTTCAAGTTTGCCTGCGGCTGGCTCGGCGGCAGTTCGGCGATGATTGCCGACGCCGTCCATTCGCTCTCCGACTTCCTGACCGACATCGTCGTGATTGCCTTCGTTCGTCTCTCGGGCAAGCCCTGCGACGACGACCACGATTTCGGTCATGGGAAATATGAGACACTCGCCACCGCGACCATCGGACTCATGCTCTTCGCCGTCGGCATCGGCATCTTCTGGAGCGCCGCCGTTCAAATCTACGATTGGGCGAACGGAGCCACGCTCAGTCGCCCCGGTTGGGTGGCGCTGATTGCCGCACTCGTCTCCATCCTCTCCAAAGAAGTGCTCTTCCGCTACACCCTTCGCTGCGGGCGCCGTCTCCACTCCGAGACCGTCGTTGCCAACGCCTGGCACCACCGCAGCGATGCCCTTTCCAGCATCGGCACTGCCGTCGGCATCGGCGGCGCGATTGTCTTGGGAGAGCAGTGGCGCATCCTCGATCCCTTGGCAGCCATTGCCGTCAGCTTCCTTGTCGTCAAAGTGGCGTGTGAACTGACCGTGCCGAGCGTCGAAGAACTCTTGGAGAAGTCTCTGCCCGAAGACGAGGAGGCTTTCATTCGCAACACCATCTTGGAGCAACCCGGCACGTCCGACCCGCACAACCTCCGCACCCGCCGCATCGGAAACTATTGCGCCATCGACGTGCATTTCCGAATGGACGGCAAGACCACCATCGCCGACGCCCACCAGACCACCCGCGTCATCGAGGACAAACTCCGCGAACGGTTCGGCGCACAGACGTTCGTCTATACCCACGTCGAGCCGGTGAAGTGACATGCCCTCGGCAGTTTTGCCCGTCTTGGCGTGAAGCCTTCATAAAATTGTAACGGGAAGTTTTGCGTAATTAATAGTTATCTTTACCTTTGCTCGCAAATTAATAGATTAACGAGACATAAGGGATGGGGAGAACGACAGCCACGGAAGTTGTTCTGCTCCTCCCTTTTTCGTTTTCCTTCATTTGGGACAACAAAAGATGCTATGAAAAACCCGGACGCCCAAATTGAACAACTGCTCCATGCGCTTCCGCCCATCACACTGGACGAGATGTCGGCAATCAGACTGATGAAAAGGACTGATTGCAAATATCTCACGAACCTCCCGACGCTCATTCGGCTGCTCGAGCGGGTTCGCGGAAACTATTTCTCGCAGGAAATCGACGGCAGGCGCATCAGTCCCTACGCCACCACCTACTGGGACAAGAAGGAGGGGCAGACAATGTATCGGCAACACCAAACGGGACACCTGCCCCGCACGAAAGTCAGAGTCCGCACCTACGTCTCCTCTGACGAGTCCTTCCTCGAGGTGAAGAAGAAAGACAACCACGGAAAGACCCACAAGAAGCGCGTCAAGGTGCCCTCGCTCCAAGCCGTCATGGAAGGTCGCGCCGGAGAAGACTTCCTCGAACAAAGAACGGGTTGGCACTTCGACGAACTCAAACCCACCGTCGGGAACCGCTTCAACCGCATCACGCTCGTCAATTTCGACAAGACCGAACGGCTCACCATCGACTTCGACATCCACTTCCACAACTTCGAAACCGGAGAGGAGAAGGACATGAATCCCATTGTCGTCATCGAACTCAAGCGCGACGGACGCGCTCCATCGCCCATCCTGCCGCTGCTGCGAGAACTCCGAATCAAACCCTCCGGCTTCAGCAAATACTGCATCGGCGCCACCGTCACCAACGACGAACTGCAGGTGAACCGCTTCAAAAAGAGAATCATCAAAATCAACAAAGTGGCTCAAAAGAGTCCGCAGTCTTAGTTTTAAATCAAAGAATCCTAACCTTAAATCATAGAGTAATTCATGACTTGCCCATTTTCCGACATCTTCTCTGCCGATAATCTGCAACTGACAGAACCCATGGTGAAACTCATCGTCAGCCTCGCCGTCAATTCCCTCGTGACGTGGATTATCGTTCACTTCTTCTACTATCCCAAGGGACACCGCAGAGACTACTATTTCACCTTCATTCTCCTTTCCGTCAGCATCTTCATGCTCATCTCCCTCCTGCTGCAAGGTTCGAGCGACATGGGCATCGGCGCTGCCCTCGGTCTCTTTGCCATCTTCGGCATCATCCGCTACCGCACCGAGAGTGTGCCCATTCGCGAGATGACCTACCTCTTCTTCCTCGTTGCCCTCTCCGTCATTAACGGCCGCTTCGACACCTTCACGCTGGTCGATCAACTCGTCATCAACGCCATCTTCGTGGCTTGCGTTTGGGTTTGCGAGAACTTCCTCACGAGCAAGAACGAGGGCTGCAAGTTGGTGAAATATGACAACATTGACCTCATCCGCCCCGACAGGATGGACGAACTGAAAGCAGACCTCGAGAAACGTCTCGGCATCAAAATCAACCGCGTCGAAGTCGGCGCCGTCGATTTCCTGACCGACATGACGATGCTCCGCGTCTTCTATCACGACCCCGACAAACGCATCAAGAGCATTGACCGCATGCTCAAGATTCCCAATCCCTAATCACTTATAATATATTCGACCTTGCCCATGTTTCCCATTCGCAAAGCCCTCCTCTGCCTCGGACTGCTCTCCGCTGCTCCTCTCACCGCCCTCGCTGGCGATGACTTCGGCGTGTGGACCTCTCTCGCCGCACAAAAGGAAATCTCCAAAAAGTTCTCCGTCGAAGCGGGGCTCGACTTCCGCGCCGAGGACAAACTGAAAAGCGTGGAGCGCTGGGACTTCTCCCTCGGTGCCACCTACAAGCCCGTCAAGTTCCTCTCCCTCGGTGTCGGCTACGACTTCATTCACCAACGTAATCTCCAAGAGACGAAAGAGGATTGGGAAGCCGACGATGATGACCCTTCTGCCGTCGTCTCCAACGGACTGAACGTGGACCACGGCTACTGGCGCAACAAACACCGCGCCGTCTTCGACCTCACGGGAAAGGTCTCCGCGGGACGCTTCACCTTCAGTCTGCGTGAGCGCTATCAGTTCACGCACTATCGCAGCACCTCCACGCTCCGCGACAAATATCGCAACGAGATTCCTGCCAACATGATTGACGGCTGGACCGGCGACAAATACTGCATGGACGGTCGCGTCTTCTCCAAACTCAAAGGTCCCGACGAGAAGGAGAAAGAG
>JBJEAG010000322.1:0-6599 GCA_051868855.1 Alloprevotella sp.
GAATGATTCTCTTCATCTCACCCAAGAAAACCGCTGCCAAGAAAACCGAAGGAGACGCCGCACAAGGAGAAAGCGCCGAGGCGCAACCGCAAGTGGTCAAAAAAGCTCCGCAGGTGAAGGCAAAGAAAGAATATCTCGGTCCCAAAGTGGAGGGAGAAGACTTCTGAGAAAGGCAAAACATCTGAAGAGTTTTGACCAAAAAGGCAAAGAAAGTCAAAGCTGAAAACAATTCCGTTCGTTTCTTGATTTTGTGAGACCACGGATTGAACGGATAAAACAAATTCTGCGTTGTCTGCTCTACTCTTTGACCCTTTAGACCTCTTTGACCCTTTAGACCTCCCCAAAAGAAACCGGCTTGCGCGTTGCGTTCGGTATCTCACGCAGCCGCAGCTTTTTATAAACATCCTAATTTAATAAAAGAAAATGCCAAAAGTTAAGACTAATTCCGGTGCAAAGAAACGCTTCGTGCTCACCGGAACAGGTAAGATTAAGAGACGTCACGCTTACCACAGCCACATTCTGACGAAGAAAACCAAGAAGCAGAAGCGCAACCTCGACCACGTGGTTGTTGTGGACCGCACCAACACTCGTCAGGTTCGTGAATTGCTCTGCCTTCGTTAATCACAAAAGACAGGACGTTTTTCTTTCAATCAACAAAAGTCAAACCGGATGTTTAGCATGAAAGTCCGCCAAAAAGAAGTGCGGCGCTAACTTCCAAAAAGAAATCACAAAAATGCCAAGATCAGTCAATCATGTCGCTTCAAGAGCAAAGCGCAAGCGCATCCTTAAATTAACTCGCGGTTACTACGGAGCCCGCAAAAACGTTTGGACCGTTGCCAAAAACACTTGGGAAAAAGGTTTAACTTACGCTTTCCGTGACCGTCGCAACAAAAAGCGCACCTTCCGCGCTCTCTGGATTCAGCGTATCAACGCTGCCGCTCGTCTGGAAGGTCTTTCCTACTCACAGCTCATGGGCAACCTCCACAAAGCCGGAATCGAAATCAACCGCAAAGTGCTTGCCGACCTTGCTGTAAACAATCCTGAAGCATTCAAGGCTATCGTTGCAAAAGTGAAGTAAAATCTCTCACTCCCTTGCACGACATAAAAATCTAAAGAGCAGAAGGTGAATCACTTGTTCGAGTGTTTGCCTCTGCTCTTTTTGTTTGTTCAGACTTCATTCCATTTCTTTTTCCTCAAAACTCACGCATGGAAATCAAATCTTCTCAGTTCGTCACCAGCAGCAGCAAAATTTCTCAGTGCCCCACGGACAACAAGCCGGAGTATGCCTTCATTGGCAGAAGCAACGTGGGCAAAAGCAGTCTCATCAACATGCTGACCGGGCGAAAAGGTTTGGCAATGACTTCCGCCACGCCGGGAAAGACCATGCTCATCAATCATTTCTCCGTGAATGAGCAATGGTATATCGTGGACCTTCCCGGCTACGGCTATGCCAAACGAAGCAAGCGCGACATTGAGAAGTTCAACCATTTGATTTCTTCCTACATCACCGAGCGCGAGCAACTGACCTGTCTTTTTGTTTTGATTGACTCCCGTTTGGAGCCGCAAAAGATTGACCTTGAGTTTGTGCGCTTCCTCGGAGAAAACCAAGTGCCTTTCGCCGTAGTCTTCACGAAAGCCGACAAGTCAAAACCTTTTCAGCTGAAGCAGAATGTGCAGAAATTCAAGGACGCACTTGCCGAAGAGTGGGAAGAACTGCCGCCCTGTTTCATCACGAGCAGCGCCAAAGCGCTCGGACGAGAGGAAGTTTTGAACTATATCGACAGCATCAACAAGGAGGTGCTTTAGCGTTGGCTTGGCTTTGGCTTTTGAAGACAACTTGAGACAACAGAGACAACCTTGAAACTTGCGGCTTTGCCGCACTAAACCGTGAACATTCTCTCAGAAAGAATCAGGAAGTTGAAAATAGCGTTCATCTGCGGTGCAATCGTCATCGCGGGTGCTTCGCTCATCTATTCCCACACCCTCATTCGCGACCTCTATGCCGAGGAAGTTTCCAAGATGGAGGTGTGGGCGGAAGCCATGCGTTCGCTGACGGTGGCTGACGAAAGCACCGACCTGAATCTTGTGCTGAGAGTCATTAACAGCAACCACACTATTCCCGTCATTGTTACTGATTCCCAGAACAATGTGCTCGCCTGGAGAAATCTTTCGAATCCCCCGCAGGGCAGTGATTCGCTTCAGATTCTCCGTTCCCACTTGCAGCGCATCAGTCAGGAAGGCGACAGCATGAGAGTGGAGATTCCGCAGGACTATCTTTGTGTGCACTATGAGGAGTCCGTACTTCTCCACCGTCTTTCTCTTTTCCCCTACGTTCAACTCGCCATTGTCTTCATCTTTGTGCTCATTGCCTTCATGGCGTTGATGGCTTTCAAACGTGCGGAGCAAAACCGAGTTTGGGTGGGACTTTCTCGCGAGACGGCACATCAGCTGGGCACGCCAATTTCCTCCATCATGGCTTGGATAGAAGTGCTTCGCGAGACCTATCCCGAGGATGAACTTTTGCCCGAGATGGCAAACGATGTGCAGCGTCTTCAACTCATTGCCGAGCGTTTCTCGAAAATTGGTTCTGCTCCGGAACTCACCGTGCAGGACCTTTGCCCCGTGGTGACCAGAGTGGCGAACTACATGGACCGTCGCACCTCCAAGAAAGTCAGCATCACCGTTGTGCCGCCTCCTCATCCTCTTCCCGTGCGCATCAATGCCCCTCTGTTTGAATGGGTCATTGAAAATCTCTGCCGCAACGCCGTCGATGCCATGCACGGTCAAGGCAGCATCACCATCCGCCTCAGTGCCGTGGCGACGGGCGCTCACATTGAGTTCACCGACACGGGAAAAGGCATTCCTCGCAAACATTTCAAAACAGTTTTTCGCCCCGGCTTCACCACCAAACAAAGAGGGTGGGGATTGGGACTTTCTCTGGCGCGCCGCATCATCAGCAAATACCACAACGGTCGAATCTACGTCAAATCCAGCGAGCCGGGCGTCGGAACCACCTTTGCCATCGATCTTCACTAACCTTTTGGCTGCAAAAATCCGCCCCTAACCCACAGTCATCTTTCCTCTTGTTGCAGAAAGTGAGCTGACAAAATGCGTTTCTTTTCAAAACTGCGGTTGTCAAAACGGCACGAAAAGTTGAAAAATGTGTCAAACATTTGCGATTTCCTTGGAGAAAACTTGCACAAAGCCTCCCGCACCCGTACTTTTGCAATGTTTTTCATGGTATTAGATTTAAGGTTAGTTGAAGATTGGTTGTCGTGAGACAGCCAGTCTTTTTTGCTTTTTGGGGATATATAAGCACTGCGGAGACGTCCAAAAAACACATTTCACCGCTTCCGAAATGTGTCATAAACCCTTCTGCCGACCCTTGTCGCAAATCAAAAGGAAATGAAAAAGAGTGGGGGAAGTTTGTTTATCACGTTCGGTTGCCGTATTTTTGCAAACAACAAAAACATTCGTGACTTGACGACAACCGACATTTCATCTCTTCAAACCAAATCCATCTGCCTGCTCGGCACGGGAAACGTAGCCACGAGACTGACCACCGCTCTGGTGCAAAACGGTTTCCGTGTGGTTGGCGTTTTCGGCAGGGAACTCTCTCGTGCAGAGCGTTTGGCGGCGCTTGTTCCCGGCGGCACTTGCCTTGCTGCAATCCGCTTGGAGGAACTGCCCGCGGCAGACATCTATCTCTTTTCTTTGAGCGACGATGCCCTTCCGAAAGTGGCAGCGCAACTGTCCTGCCATTTGGCGGCGCGGCAGGCTGTGAACGCAGCAGCGAGAGTGGGAGAGGAGACGACGGTCGGCAGTTCGTCGCCGCTTTGGATTCACACCGCGGGCAGCGTGTCCCTGCAAGTGTTTGAGGGATTGACGCCGCGCAGTGCCGTGCTCTATCCGCTTCAAACGCTCAGCCGCAGCCGGAACATTGATTTCCGTCAGGAAGTGCCTTTGTTTGTCGAGGGCAGCGACGAATCGGCGTTGGCAGAGGTGACCGCTTTGGCAAATGCGCTCTCGAGCCGGGTTCAGTCGTTGGACTCGGAGAGAAGAAAGAAACTCCATCTCGCTGCCGTCTTCGCCTGTAACTTCGTGAACCACTGCTATGACCTCGCGTTTCAACTCATGGAAGAGGCAGACGCCGACCCCGCTTGGCTGACGCCGCTGATTGACGAGACCGCACGAAAGATTCACCATCTCTCGCCCCGCGAGGCGCAGACCGGACCTGCAGCGCGAAACGACCGCAGCGTCATGGAAAGACAAATCGAATGGCTCGGGCAGCACGAGACGATGAAAGAAATCTATCGGCTCATGAGTCAAAGCATTGTCTGTCGAAAACAAAACACAAGCGACAAACACTGAACCCCGCCACCCTTAAATTTAAATATATCACCGCCTATTCTTCCTCAAAAAAGAAAAATGATTGACTACGACCTCACCAAAATCAAAGCCATGGCTTTCGACGTGGACGGAGTTTTGAGCGCAAATTGCGTTTGGCTCACCGAAGGTGCTTCACAACCGTCGCGCACGGCAAACATCAAGGACGGCTATGCCCTGCAACTTGCCGTCAAACGAGGCTTCGAACTCGCCATCATCACCGGCGGAAGAAGCGAAGCCGTCAGAGCGCGCTACCGCGGTTTGGGAATGTCCCACGTCTTCACCGGTGTGTCGGTCAAAATCACTTGTTTTGAGGACTGGATGCTCTCCGAGGGCTTGCAGCCGGAAGAGGTGCTCTACATGGGTGACGACATTCCCGACTATGAAGTCATGACGCGCTGCGGACTTCCCTGCTGTCCCGTCGATGCTGCCGAGGAAATCAAACAAATCTCCCGCTACGTCAGTCCGTTCGCCGGAGGATATGGCTGCGTCCGAGACGTTGTCGAGCAGGTTCTCAGAGCACAAGACAAATGGATGGGCGACGCGGAAGCCTTTGGTTGGTGACGCTGTCGCCGAAGCGGAAGAAAGAACTCCCGCAGAGTAAAAGAATATTCAGCAAAACCACAGAAAGACAGATTGATTGAAAAGAAGAGAACATCAATCCGAACAAACACACAAACACAAACTGAGACATCAAAATCTAATCTTTAATCTATTCAAAATCAAAAGAAAAACGCTATGCTGGAAAACTTAAACAAATATCATATAGTCCTCGCCAGCAACTCTCCAAGGCGAAAGGAGTTGCTGCAAAGGTTGGGCATCCCCTTCAAAGTCAGAACTCTCTTCGGCATTGACGAACGCTATCCTTCCTCGCTCCGCGGAGAGGACATCGTGAACTATATCTCCCGCGTCAAAGCCCAAGCCTACCGTTCCTCGATGGGGGAAGACGAACTCCTCATCACTGCCGACACCATCGTCAGTCTGGACGGTAAAGTCATGGGAAAGCCCCACGATGCCGCCGAGGCAAAAGCCATGCTGCAAAGTCTTTCGGGCAAGATGCACCAAGTCATCACCGGTGTCACCGTCATGACGTTCGAGCGCACCGAAACTTTTGCCGTCACCTCCCACGTTCGCTTCGCTGAACTCGATGAAAGCGAAATTGACTACTACGTGGAAAACTTTCTCCCCTTCGACAAAGCCGGAGCCTACGGCATCCAAGACTGGATTGGTCTGGTCGCCGTCGAAGAACTCCGAGGCAGCTATTTCAACGTCGTTGGTCTGCCCGTGCAGCGACTCTATCAGTTTTTGAAACGCTTCTGAAAGTTACAAAAATCAGATTTCCCAGACGATTCGATTTCTTTTCTAAAACAACGACTTACGACTCTTTTTTGAAAGTATCAATATAAGCATGAAATTCATTCCCTCTTTTCTCGTTCTCGCCTTGATGGGCGGCAGTGCGTTGCTCGTTTCGTGCAGCGAAGATTTGGAAAACGAAAAGTATCAGTCCGTGCCTCCCACCGTGGCAGACATTGAGTTCAAGTCCCTCGGCGCAGACCCTGCCACCGTCAGAGTTGGCGACAAATTCGTCATCACGGTCAAGCAATCCGCGTTCGGCAGACTGCTCGACAAGACCAAATATACCTGGAGTCTCAATCGCGCTGACTGCTTCACGCAGGTCAGCAAGAACCCTCAGGAGGTCATTTATAGCAGTTACGAATTTGCAGACCCGACAGACACGCTCGTGGCGTTGCAGGCAGGAACGTTCAAAGTAGCCTTCAAGGGCGAATATCGTACCTACGGACAAACGGTGAATTGGGCGCAGGCATACGGAACCGGCTACACGACCAATTTTTCGGACAACAATGGCAAAGTGTCTTACCAACTGCTGGGCAGCGGAGTGACAAAGTTCATTGTCAATGCCGAGAAATCGTTCGAAGTTTGGGCAAGCGCTGACTGAGGTTTCATTTCGTTTTGAGGGGAGGAAAGGTGCATGCAGCGGAACTGCATGCAACGGTGGCGAGGTTACTAATGACGAGGACGGACGCGAAGAACGTCACGTCGGTTGTGCATAAAGCCTCCGTTATATGCAATTCCGTAGCATATTTTCAAAGGAGCGGAATTAACATCTTTAACTTCTCGAAAGACTGTTCAGAGGGATAGTTTTCACTTTCTACTGAAAAGTTTTTCCTACGTTTTGACTCAAATTTTTGAGC
>JBJEAG010000323.1:0-17676 GCA_051868855.1 Alloprevotella sp.
GACACGTGTTCATCGTTACGGCGGACACGTGTTCATCGTTACGGCGGACACCAACAACTCCCAAGGAAAGAGTGACGACTCCCAAGGAAAGAGCGACAACTCCCAAGGAAAGAGCGACCGTCCGGCGGACAGGGATGAGCGCACGGCAGGGAGTTTGCACAAAGTCTGACGGAAGATGAAGAAATCGGCGTGCAGAAACGGCGTTTTTCTCGGTTTTCGCGACGGAAGCGGCGGAATATGCCCGTAAAATCACTTTCCCTGCCCCAAAATTGCGTTTCTTCCATTTCTTTCCCTACCTTTGTCATTCCCAACGGAGACGTTCGTCGTCTCCCCACTTATTTCCGTAAGTTCAAAACCCAATGAACCGACCCGACAAAGAAAGCCCCGTGGAAGAATGGGTGCGACACGTGAAACGCTCCCTGCGAGGCATGATGAACGGTCCCGTCAGCGCCAGCATGCGCAGCAAGGGACAGACCTACAAAGTGAACTTCGGCGTTGAACTGCCGAGACTGAGAGAGATGGCGGAGGAACTGCCTCACACTTTCTCGCTCGCCACCGCGCTCTGGACGGAACCCATTCGCGAGTGCCGCCTCTTGGCGGGAATGCTCATGCCGGCGGAGGAGTTCTCCGCAACCGATGCCGAGTTGTGGATTGACAGCATGAAGGAAACGGAGGAGGCGGAATGCACCTCGATGTTCCTTCTCTGCCGACTGAAAGACGCCTCGTCAAAAGTGTTTGAGTGGATGGCGTCGGACATCGAACTCCGGCAGTTGTGCGGTTTCCTCACCGTGGGACATCTGCTGAAACAGGGTTTCCGCCTCGCCGACCGCGACGCCCAAGAGTTCCTCGACCAAGTCGAAAGCGGACTGCAGGACAGCGCCTACCGAGTGCGCCGCGCCGCACAGAAAGCCCTCTTTATTTATATGGACCAAGGAGAAGCCGAATCCGACGCCGGCGAAAAACTCCTCGAACGACTGCAACTGTGAAGGCCAAGAGACTAAAAGACAAAAAGTCAAAGAGACAAAAAGTCGAAGAGTCGCTTCGCTCAGGTCTAAAAGTCTAAAAGTCTAAAAGACGGTGACCCTTTGTCTCTTCGTCTCTTTGACTCTTTGACTCTTCATCTCTTCGTCTCTTTGACTCTTCGTCTCTTCGTCTCTTTGACTCTTTGACTCTTCGTCTCTTTGACTCTTCGTCTCTTTGACTCTTTGACTCTCATGAAACTCCGCATTATCCTCCTCTCCCTCCTTTCCCTCTGTTTCTTCTCCTCCTGCCGCCACACCGACATCAAAGAGTTGGTGAAGCAGTTGGCTGAACAGGAAAGCGACACCACAGGCTACACCAAAGCCGCCAAACATCTCATGCCCTTCCACGCCGTCGTCGTGGACTGCTTCGCCGACGTGACCTACACGCAAACCTCCGACGAGAGCCGCGTTGAAATCATGGCGCCGCCACAGTCTCTGCAATACGTTGAGAGCGTCGTCAGAAACGGCAGACTCGAAATCGGCATCAACCGTCGCCACACCCTGCCGCGCGAAGCCGTCATCGTGGTGAAAGTCTTCGCCCCGTCGGTCAGCGTCTTCACCCTCAACGGCGGGAAATGCCTGAGACTGGGCAAAGTGAACTCCGCCGTTCCCATGCTCATCAACGTCTGCGGCATCGGTGCCGTCACCTGTCGCGAACTGAAAGCGCCGAGCATCGACTTGGAAGTGGAAGGCGCCGGAAACATGGACCTGCAGGGCATCGACACGCAACAACTGGAGGCTTCCATCAACGGCGCGGGAAACATCATCCTCGCCGGAAAAGCAGCCACACGAACTGTTGAAGTGCAAGGCGTCGGACACATCGACACCACGAATCTGACCAAATAAAGGCAGCGACTCTGTTCCTTTTTATATATACTCTCAAATCATTCTCAAACCTCAACCACCGAGCGTTCACCTCATGAAGCCACTCCGTTTCAAGCCCCTCATCAAAACCACCATCTGGGGCGGCGAACACATTCTGGAACTCAAAGGCATCGCCGACGGACCGAAACAGGTCGGCGAGAGTTGGGAAATATCTGCTGTGCCGGGCGCGGAAACACCCGTCGCGGAAGGACCGCTGAAAGGAAAACTCCTCCCGGAACTGATTGCGGAGTTCAAAGAGGAACTCCTCGGCAAACGAAACTTCACGCACTACGGCACGAACTTCCCGCTCCTCGTCAAGTTCATCGACTCCGCCGGAGACCTCAGCATCCAAGTGCATCCCGACGAAACCATCGCCCGCCGCATGGGACATCCCTTCGGCAAGACCGAGATGTGGTATCTCGTGAATCCCGTCGCCGGTGCCAGCCTCTACGCCGGCTTCCGCACGAACTTTTCGGCGCGGAGTTACGTGCAGAGTCTGAAGGACGGCACACTGACCAACCACCTCGCCCGCCACGAGTCGCACCCCGGCGACTGCTTCTTCATTCCTGCGGGCTGCATCCACAGCATCGGCGCGGGAAACTTTCTGATTGAGATTCAACAGTCCAGCGACGACACCTTCCGCGTCTATGACTTCGACCGCACCGACGCGCAGGGCAACAAACGCGAACTGCACGTCGAACAAGCCCGCGAGGCACTGAACTATCTCGCCGACCCCTACAGCCGCGTGAACTACACTGCCGCCGACGACACCGCCGTCGATCTCGTCGATTGCGCAAAGTTCACCTCCCGTCTCTATCGTCTGACGGCGGACTTCGAGGCGGACTATTCGCTCATCGACTCCTTCGTGATTTTTGTGGCATATAAAGGCGAAGCGGAACTGAGCTGCGACGAAGGCGTCGAGCGTCTCCGCGAAGGCGAAACCATCCTCTTCCCCGCCACCACGCAACACATCAGCATCCATCCGCTCTCCCCCCGCTTCGAGATGTTGGAAACCTACGTCAAAGGGTGAGCGGAGGGCGTCGCGCCCGAAGGCACAGCGCTCAGAAAACCATAGAAACTCGAAAGAGGGACTGAACTCCGATTGGAAGTCAGTCCCTCTTTCGTGGGTTATTATGCGTTTGAATTTTGAACGCGACGCAAGCTAAAGCCCAATCCAACGCGGCGCAAGCGTTTCGTTTTTTTATTTCACGTATTTCACCTTCTGCGTGTCTTCGTCGCGATAGATGCACTCCTTCAACTGCTTGGCGGTGGTGCGCACGGCGTCGCGGGTGAGTTCCGGCACGTTGTAACTCTTCGTCAGACGGAGGTTCTGCTCCGGGTCTTCCTGCGGCAGGAGGAAAGCCTTGTGTCCGCGCCCTTCTTTGTCGAAATAGGCGATGTAGGGGCGAGTGTAGGAACCGTCGTCGCGGCGGGAGGAGAAGACAATCCAGCGTCCGTTGCTGCTCCAAGTGTGATAGGAATCAACGTCCGGGCTGTTCGTCTCGGCGAGGGCGGTGACGGCGCCGCTGACGAGGTCTTTGACGTAGAGGTCACTGCTCGTGTGCCAAATGTGGAACTGTCCGAAGTCGGCGAGCGTGAAGAGGCAGTAACGGCCGTCGGGGCTGACGCGCGGCACGGCACAACTCTTTCCCACGGCGGCGCAGTCCATCTCCACGACGGGCGCACCGAACTTACCGGTGGCAGGGTCGAAGGGGAGGCTCATGAGATTGTAGCGCACCTTGTTGTGGAGGTTGCTGATGATGTCCTGGCGCTGCTCGGCGGTTTTTCCGACGAACTCGGGCACATGGGCGGAGCAGTAGAAGACGCGGCGACCGTCGGGCGACCAGCAGGGGAAGGTCTCGAGGTCAGCCTCCGTCTTGAGGATGTTGCGCAGTTCGTTGCGGTCGGCGTCGTAGAAGACAAGGTCGGAGCCATAGTCCACCACCTCAATCTTCTGCGGGTCTCTCATGTGGAACACCTGTCCCGTCTGATTCGAGGAGAAGACCACCCAGTTACGGTCGGGATGCCAAGTGGGATAGACGGTGGAGGAGAGGATGGAGTCGCTCTTCATGTTCAGTTTGCGCGGCTTTCCGTTCTCGACGAAGACCGTGCCGCCGTGTTTGGCGCGGACGTGGAATAGCATGCGCTCGGTGGAGTAGTTCTGATAGTTGTGGCAGTTGATGCAATGGTTGTCCTCCTTTGAATACTCGCGATTGTTCTCATAGATGGTCGTCACGCCAAAGCCTTCCAAGTCGCGCTGATAGAGTCCGAGTTGGCGATAGAGTTCGTAGGACGGTTCAATGAGACGGTAGGAAAGATAGCGGTCGATGGGTTCTTGGGCGACGGCGATGTGATAGGGCGTCAGCGTGAACCAGTCGCCTTTGCGCTTCACGTAGAGCGTCACCTCCACCTGTGCGCCGCGGGCGGCGGTGAGCAGGTCGCGCCACGCCAAGGAGTCGAGGCGGAAGGTGCCGTTTTCGTCGGCTTCGGCAATCAACTCCTTGCCGCCGCCGGCGAGGCGCACCATGGCGGCGTCAGCCTCGTTCTTCACCATGAAGTCGAGCGGAGCGATGTTGGGCGGAGCGACGATGTCGCGATAGTCGGGATAGATGTCAGCCACTTCTTTGAGCGGGCTGGTTTGTTCGGGAAGTTGGGAATTATGCTTGCTGCAGGAAGTCGCCAGCAGGACGACGCAGGCAAGGAGCAGGGTGCGGAAGATGGTGAACATGGGATATGGGGCTGTTCGGGTTTTCGGTTCTATATATATAATAAGGTATAGGAAGAGGAACGTCTCGCGCTGTCGGCGGCGTCAGTTCACTCCCGCCTTCTCGGTGTTGTCACGCTTGATGACTTGGTCGGGGTCGTTGTTTTCGCAGTAATAATAGTAGAAATACGTGCCGAGCCAGCGCTCTTTCAGTTCGCGGCGCAGGGCGAGGCGGTCTTTGACGTAGGGTTTCGCGTCGGTCAGGAACGCCTTCAGTTCGCTCTCGACGTAGTTCTTCACGGGCGGCAGTCCGGCGACTTGTTCGGGGTGGGTCAGTCCGAGGATGGCAATCACCTGCTGCAGACAAGCCGGGAGCGACATGCCTTTCGCCACCATGATTTGCATGCGGGGCAGTGCGCTTTTCAGGTCTTTGGAATAGAGGCAGGAAGCCACGCTCGTCAGCAAGGTGGCGTCGCTGCCGGAGTTGAGTCCGAGATTGTAGCCCAAGAACGCCGGGGAGCGATAGTTCTGCTCGAACGCCGTGTCGCGGGGGAGCATGGAGACGACGCGCTGATAGGTCTCGTCTTCCTGAATCTTCTCCCAGTGCTTCATCAGTTCGCGCATTCGCTCCGTGAAGCCCGATTCAAAGGGAACGTCCTCGAGAAGTTTCACGTATTTCTCGCAAAGATTCATCTCGCCGTTCAGCAGCGCACATTCTGCCATTCGTTTGAAATAGACGATGCGCGGTCCGTTCATGACGACGCGGTCCATTGCCTCGCGGTAGGCAGGGTTCAGCAGTCCGGCGTGGAAGTTGCAGTCGGCGTTGAAGATGCCGTATTCTTCGTTGCCGTCGATGGAGTCGAGTTCGAGTTTGGGATAGTCGTAGGCAATGTCGAACACCTCGTCAAGGAGTTTGCCTTGCTGGAGCAGTCCGATGGCGTGGTAGGCAGCGACGGCGCGGGAGGGACGTTGGGCGGCGCGTGCATCCTCGACCATGGTTTCCCAGTCGCGCTCCCACATCAGATTCTGCAGACGGGCGGTGAGAATGACGTTTTCGTTCATCTTCCACGCACCTGCCGTCAGAGCGGCGACCAAAGCGGGTGCCAGCAACGCGCCGAAGGGCAGCGTCGGTTTCTCCTCCGCTTTCGGTCCGCCGTTCACGCGACGAACGACCCACGCCGTGACGGCGAGGAGCAGCAGGACTGCCGTGACGAGGAGCGGAATGAGGGTGATGAAGCCGGGCTCGTTTTTGTAGTAGAGGTTCGTGCCTCGCATCAGCATCCAAACCACGAATCCGGCAGGCACGAGGAATCCGATGCCGGCGAGAGAGGCTTTGAGTCCGAGCATACGGTCCGTCAGCCACGCTTGGAAAGTGAAGAGCGCCGCCATCAGCAGTGCCATCAGCCACGGCCAGCGGGCAGGCAGCAGAGCCCATCGACCGAAGGCGCGCCAACTGCCCCAAGACTCGCTCAGCACATAGTGCATCGTGTCGGGGGAGGTGGAAACGTAACTTTCCTGCTCAGCGCGATAGAGTACGTCGCCATAGACGAAGCCAAGGAAGAAGACGAATGCTGCGAAGCCTACGCCGTAGGCAATGCGTCGCGCCGTGGCGGGGGCGAGTTTCCATTTACTGTGTTTTTGTGGAGTTTGGGCAGGGCTTGCTTCTCTTTGTCCGCCGGGGCGATTCTTGTCCGCCGCACGGTTGAATGCCTTGCCGCCTTTCTTTGTGTACTTGTCGGAAGTGGTCATGGGTTGATTAAGAATGCTTTTGCGCCGCGAAGTTAGCGAATTTTTCAAAAACGAGTGGAATGAAGTGCCTCCTGTGCTTGACATTACGACAAATGAACCCACGCGCCACCCTCTTTGAAACCACGGATAAAACGGACCGGAACGGATTTGACGGATTCCGCACCGACTTTTTGACTCTTTGACTCTTTGACTCTTTGTCTCTTTTTGACCGGAGCGAAGCGACCTTCGCCAACCATTTTGCAACCATTTTGCAACCATTTTGCAACCTGCAAAACCCATGCAAAACCCATGCAAAACCCATGCAAAACCCCTGCAAAACATATAGGAGGTGCAGTGTCTCACTGCACAAAAAAACCAAAAAAGTTGTCCCCGTTGTCAATAGTTGTCTTAGTTGTCTTCAAAAACACCGGAATAATCAAGGAGATGCTTCAAATAACACTCGCCATCCGGTTGTTGCCATGAGCTTTCACCGGATAGCGAGCAGTTTTCATTCTTCAAGAGTTTTCATCCTTGGCAGTCACTTGATGCCTTCTGCGGCAGCGCCGTTGAGGTTGAGTGCGGTCTGGTCGTCATATTCCTTCTGGAGCTCGACGAGTTCCTTCATGAGGCGGCGCGTGATTTTCTCGGTGCCTGCCTGACCGTAGATGTTGTGGAGCTCGTTCGGGTCTTCGTTGAGATTGTAGAGTTCCCAGGAGTCGATGTCGCGATAGAAGTGGACGAGTTTCCAGCCGTCGGCGGTGCGGATGCCGTAGTGACGCTTGACGGAATGCTCGGCGGGGAACTCATAGAAGTGATAGTAGATTGCCTTGCGCCAGTCCTTGGGGTGCTTGCCCTTCAGGAGCGGGAGCACGGAGCGTCCCTGGATGTCGGCAGGGATTTCGGCGCCGGCGAGGTCGAGGAAGGTCGGCGCGTAGTCAATGTTCTGCACCATCTCGCTAATCTCGCCGCGTGCTTTGAGTCCTTCGGGCAGCCGCATGACGAGGGGCGTGGAAAGGGATTCTTCATAGATGAAACGCTTGTCGAACCAGCCGTGCTCGCCCATGTAGAAGCCTTGGTCGGAGGTATAGACCACGAGGGTGTTTTCCAGCAGTCCGGCTTCGCGGAGATGGTCGAGCGTGCGACCGACGTTGTCGTCGAGCGACTTGAGCACCTTGGCATAGTCACGCATGTAGCGCTGATATTTATAGTCCGTCAAGGCGTCGCCCGTGAGGTTCTTGCGATAGAAGTCGCGGGACATGGGGTCGTAGAAGTCGTCGTAGGTCTGAAGGTCTGCGCTGTCGAGGCGTCCAATCATGCGGAGGTAGTTCTCGGTGAGGCGGGTCTTCATGCCCGGACGATACATCTTGGTGTCATAGACGAGGTCCATGTCGTGGTTCGAGGCGATGCGCATTTCCTGAGCCTGAGCGGCAGCGCGTCCGGCGTAGTCGTCGTTGAAAGTGGCGGGTTTGCTGAAGGTCTTGTCCTCATATTCGTGCAGATATTTCAACTCGGGCAGCCAGCAGCGGTGGCAGGCTTTGTGGTGGATGAAGAGGGCGAAGGGACGGTTTTTGTCGCGCTTGTGGTCGAGCCAGTCGATGGCTTTGTCGGTGATGATGTTGGTGATGTAGCCGCTCTCGCGCACCGTGTCGTTCGCCATGGTGATGAAGTCGGGGTTGTAGTAGTCGCCCTGTTCCGGCACGATGTTCCAGTAGTCGAAGCCTGTGGGGAGGCTGACGAGATGCCATTTTCCGACGATGGCAGTCTGATAGCCCGCCTTTTGGAGGAGTTTGGGCATGGTCTGCTGGGAGCCGTCGAAGATGCCGTGCTCGTTGTGGGTGAAGCCGTTCTTGTGGGAATGCTTTCCGGTGAGCATGCAAGCACGGGAGGGACCGGAGAGGGAGTTGGCGACGTAGGAGTTGACGAACTTGACGCCGTCGGCAGCGATGCGGTCGAGGTTGGGTGTGCTGACGTGGGACTTGTCGTAGCAGCTCATCATCTGCGCGGTGTGGTCGTCGGTCATGATATAGACGATGTTGTAGCGTTCCTGAGCAGCCACGAGAGCGGGGAGCAGCGCCGGAGCGAGAAGCAGGCTCTTTCCGGCGGCGGAGAGGGGAGTATTTCTCATTGCGTGAAGATTTGGAAACGGGAAACGATTCGAAAAAAACGATTCGGGAAAAACGGGAAACGATTCGAAGAAAACGATTTGGGAAAACAAAAACAAGAAAAAACGATTCGGAGGAAACAAAACTGAAAAGAGCGGGATGTGCTCCCGCTCTTTGGGTCGGAATGTTTTGTTCCGGTTTTTCCGTTAGGATTTATTTCTGCGTCATGTTATAGACAATGTCCATGATTTGCTTGCCGAGTGCGTCGGCTTCTTCCATGGTGTGAGCCTCGGAATAGACGCGGATGATGGGTTCGGTGTTACTCTTGCGGAGGTGTACCCACTTGTCAGCGAAGTCAATCTTAACGCCGTCGATGTCGGTGACTTTCTCGTTCTTGTAGAGTTCCTTGACCTTCTGGAGAATGGCAAAGATGTCGGTGGTCGGGTCGAGGTCGATGCGGTTCTTGGCGATGAAATATTGCGGCAGGGAGTCGCGGAGTTCGGAAGCACGCATGCCGGTCTTTGCCAGATGAGTCAGGATGAGAGCGATGCCCACGAGAGCGTCGCGTCCGGAGTGAGCAGCGGGATAGATGACACCGCCGTTGCCTTCACCACCGATGACGGCGCCTGTTTCCTTCATCTTGGTCACCACGTTCACTTCGCCGACGGCGGCGGCAGTGTAGTTGCAACCATGTTTCTCGGTGACGTCGCGCAGACCGCGGGTGGAGGAGAGGTTGGAAACCGTGGGGCCGGGGGTGTGCTGGAGCACGTAGTCGGCACAAGCCACGAGGGTGTTTTCTTCACCAAACATGGAGCCGTCTTCGCAGACGAGGGCGAGGCGGTCCACATCGGGATCGACCACGATGCCGAGGTCATGACGTCCCTTGCGCAGGAGGTTACGGATTTCGGAGAGGTGTTCCTTGAGCGGTTCGGGGTTGTGGGCGAAGTCTCCGGTGGGTTCCACGTTGAGTCCGGTGACCTGAGTGACGCCGAGTTGTCCGAGGAGTTTCGGCAGAATCACGCCGCCGACGGAGTTCACGGTGTCGATGGCAACGGTGAAGTGAGCGCGACGGATGGCGTCGATGTCCACGAGTTCGAGGTCTTTGACGAGTTCGATGTGACGCTGGTCGTAGCTGAAGTTCTTGGTGTAGCATCCGAGGCTATCGACGTCGGCGAACTCGAAGTCGCAGCTGTTGGCGAGGCGCACCACCTCAGAGGCTTCAACGGGCGGGAGGAACTCACCTTTTTCGTTGAGAAACTTGAGGGCGTTCCACTGGCGCGGATTGTGGCTGGCGGTGATGATGATGCCGCCGCAGGCACGCTCCATGGTGACGGCGAGTTCGGTGGTCGGAGTGGAGGCGAGCCCGATGTTCACAACGTCGAAGCCCATGCTCATGAGCGTTCCGCAGACCACGTGGCTGACCATCTCACCGCTGATGCGGGCATCGCGACCCACCACAATTTTGCGGCGGAAGGTGCGGTTGATGACTTTCTCGCGAAGAGAGGCGTAAGCAGAAACGGATTTGGCAATGTCCACGGGGTTGAGCGTGTCGCCTGTGCGGCCGCCGATGGTGCCGCGGAAACCGGAAATGGATTTAATTAAGGTCATGGTATCTGGAAGATTAAGTGATTCTCAGCGCAAAGTTACGGAGATTTTCAGCACAAAGTTACGGAATTGTAATTTGCAGAAAGCAAAACCCGCGCATTTTTTTGTTTTCTTTTGCCTTTTCGGGCGTTTTTCGCGCTTTTCGGAACTGTTTCGGGGGCGGAAAAGCGTGAAAAGCGGCGGAGAAGGGAGGCAAAATGGGCGGAAGGAGGAAGTAAGAAGAGCGGAGGAGGGCTACAGCATCAATGGCTCGCAAGAGACATTTTGCATCAAGTGCAAGGGGTGGATTTCTGTTTTTGTTTCTCCGGCTGACACTGGATTCCCCAGTGCCCCCATTAGTCCGGAAAGCTACACCCGGATAAACGGGCGGCAACGAAACGGTGGCTGTGTGCAGTGAGAAACTGCACCTCCCACTCATTTGCCAATTTTTTGAGGAAAATATGACGGTTTTGTGCGCCGATTTTGTAACTTTGTGATACGATTCGCGCAATCTGCGTGCCGTGGCAACATTTCTGCACGCCGTGGCAACATTCCTTGCGCGCCGTGGCAACACTCCTGCGCGCCGGAAAGTCGTTCTTTTCCAAAGAGTTGTCACTTTTTTCTTGGGAAGCGTTGGTTTTCATCTTAAGGCGCAAACATTTACGCCTTAAGATGAAAGCGCTTTCACCTTAAGATGAAAACGCTTTCGCCTTAAGATGAAAACCAACGAAAGTAAGGAAAGAAATGACAAATCGGCAGGAAGAAACGAGAGGTCGGCAGAAAAAAATGTTAATTTCAACGTCGAGAAACAACATCTAAACGCTGTGCCGCCTCACTTTTCAAAACGAAATGCTCAACATCCCGAATTGTTCCACATAAAAAGTAAATAGTATGTATTACGACATCAAAAGTATGCCCACTGCTTTAGCTACGAATGGAAAATCTTACTTCCTCGAGCCCGTCTATGACGGTGTTTTCACTTTGGAGGACCTTTGCCGCCACGCCACGCACGCCACGGCGCTCACGGCGGCTGACATGAAGGCGGCGATGACCGTCCTCGCCGAAGCGACGGCTGAGGCGCTCGCCATGGGGAAGCGCGTGAACTACGAAGGGCTCGGTTCGTTTTCGCTGAAACTGACCGCCGACGCCGAGCTCGGCGGCACCGACGAAAAGGTCGGAAAGAAGGTGCGCGTGAAGGACGTGAACTTCCGCCCCGCCAAGCAATTGATGGCGGAGTTCGAGACGATGAGTTTCCACCGCACGACGACGCCGCGCCCCTATCAGTGGGACGAGCAACCGAAGGACTATGCCGCCCGTCTCGCCGCCTACTTCCGCGAGCACGACGTGTTGCGCAGTGTCGATGCCGAGCGGCTTTGGCATTGCCGTCGCACGAAGGCTTGCGCCCTGCTGAAAGCGTTTTGCGAGCAGGGTTTGATTCGCAACGCGGGAACTGCCCGTGCGCCGTTCTACGTGGCTGGAAAATAGTCGAGGCTGCACGAGCAGCGACAGGAGGAAACGTTTGTGAGAAAGGAAACGTCAATCCATGTTCCTCTTTTTTTTATTATTGCGGTCCGGTAAACGGTCTTAATGGAATTGAATTCGTTGATGTTTGCGGAAGACAAAAACCCTGACCGGATGGAGAGGGCTGCAGGTCCGATGAGGGAGCGCAAGCGACCGAACTGTTAGCCCAGTCCGTAAGGGCTGGGTAACGAATGTCCCCCCCAAGAAAGAGGGCTGTAAGTCCGATTTCTTTTTCAACGACAGCGGTTTCTGAAAGGAATCGGGACTTACAGCCCTCAAAATTACTACTACTGCCTTACCCAGGCCTCACGGCCTGGGCTGACAGTTCGCCCTCCTTCGTCGGGCTCATCGGGCTTGCAGCCCTCTCCATCCGACTGACAAAACTTTTACCAGACAGCGATAATCTTAAAACTTGAACCCTGAAACTTGAAACAACGCCAACGCCAATGCCAATGCCAAAGCCCACTCCCCCACCCTGCCCCGACAAAGAGAGGTTTCGACCGGAAAGTGCCGACGACTTCTTTCGCACCGCACAGGCGGCGCTGAAGGCGGCGAACGCGGAGGAGGTCTATCGCAGAGCCAACGCCCTCTTCAAGCGCGTTCTGAACGCACTGACCACCGACTCGGGACTGAACCTCACCGGACCCTTTGCGCAGATGGACTATCTGCTCAAAGAGCGACGGGCAAGCGCCGCAATGGTGAAGGCAATGAACGAGACGCGCGGACGCTTCCGCCACCACGCGGAACTCGCGCCCGAGGAACGACAGCGCCACGCCCTGCCCGACTTGGCGCGCCTCTGCCGTTTCCTGAGTTTCCTCTTCGACACGCCCGTGCCGCAGGAACTGGCGGAGCAACTGCCGCCGGAGGAGCAGGTCCACAGCGGACGGCAGGTCATCGGCGACTGTCTGCGAATGGTGGTGGAGGAATGGGACGACACGAAAATCTGCGGACGAGAAGAAAAACGCGGCGCACCGCTGACCCTGCTCCTCGCCGCCGCGGAAGCCGATAAGCAGAACAAAGAAAACCACAAAGAAACGACCGCCCCAAGCCCCCTCGCCACGGGCGGCGCGAGAGACCGCTCCTATCTCCTGCCGCTGATGCGAAAGGGAACGCAACTGAACTTGGTGCGCCCGAGGCGGACGCGGGGAGGTGTGGAAGCAGAGTTCGTCATCTTCGAACCCGACCTGCTCATCGACATCACCGCCATCGCCCGCTGCTTCACGCCCTACGCCGAATCGGCACGCGTGCAACTCTTGAACAAACTGAAGCCCGCCGCCTCCTCCGAAGCCATTCTGATGGGTAATTTGGCGGGGCAGTTGTTGGACGAGACGGTTCACGGCGAGGCGGAGCGCCCCTACGCCGACAGCGTGGCGGACTTCTTCCGTCACCATGCCCTCGCGCTCGCCACGACCGACATATCGCCCAACTTCCACCGCGAAGCACAGGCGCAGAAGCAGCACATCGCCAAAGCCTTCCGCGAAACGCTGCCCCAAGCCCTGACCCGCTTCGACACGCAAAACGGACTGGTCGAACCTTCCTTCTTCTCGGAAATGCTCGGCATCCAAGGGCGTATGGACTATCTGCAACAAGACATGAAAGTCCTCGTCGAACAAAAGGCGGGCAAGGGGAACTTCCCCTACGACCTCTTCAAAGTGCCGCGTCACAAGGAGGAACACTATGTCCAACTCCTGCTCTACATGGCGCTGCTGCGTTACAACTTTCGCGAGACCTACGAAGCCAACCGAAAGGAACTCCACGCTTTCCTGCTCTACTCAAAATATGAAGAACCGCTGGTCGGACTGGGCTTCGCGCCGGACCTGCTCTTCCGTGCGCTGAAACTGCGCAACGAACTGGCGCACCAGGAAATGGAACTGGCGCAGCCGGACGGTTTCCGTGTGCTGGAGAAGATGCAGGCGGAGGATTTCAACGAGAAACACACGCAGTCGAAACTCTGGGAAGCATATCTCAAACCGCAAATCGAAAGCCTCCTCGTCGCCTTGCGGCGGGCGAACGAGACGGAACGGGCATACTGCCTCCGCTTCCTCTCCTTCACCGCCCGCGAACATCTGCTCGCGAAACTCGGCACGCAAACCAAAGAGAACTCGGGCTTCGCGGCGAAATGGCACGACTCGGCGGAGGAGAAGCGCGAGGCGGGCAACATGTTCGACGCGCTCACTCCCGAAACGCCGGCGGAGGGGACGGTGGAGACCGTGCGTTTCCTGCTGCCCGCCACGCAGACGCAGCGGGTGACGAACTTCCGAACGGGCGACATCGTCCTGCTCTATGCCTATCCGAAAGAGGCGGAACCGGACGTGCGCCGCACCGTCGCCTATCGCGGCTCGCTCGAAGAAATCACGGACCGTCACTTGCTCATACGCCTCCGAGCGCCGCAAACCGACCCGCGCATCTTCCATCCCGACGACAAAATGCGCTGGGCTGTGGAGCCGGACTTGATGGACTCTTCGTTTGCTCCGCTCTATCGCGGAGTGTGGAGTTTCCTCTCCGCCCCGCAGTCCCGCCGCGACCTCTGTCTGCTGAAACGTGCGCCGGAGACCGACACGGCGCGACGACTGAACGGAGACTACGGCGCCTTCAACGAACTGGCGCTGCGGGTGAAGCAGGCGCGAGACCTCTTCCTCATCGTCGGACCGCCGGGAACGGGCAAGACTTCCTTCGGACTCTTGACGACGGTGAAGGAGGAACTGACGGAGCCCGCGGCAAAGGTGTTGCTCATGGCATACACGAACCGGGCGGTGGACGAGATATGCAGCAAACTCTGCGCCGAGGAGATTCCCTTCGTCAGACTGGGCGGCGGACTGCGCTGCGCCGAGCCCTATCGTCCACACCTCCTCGAGGAACAACTGAAGGAGGTGAAACGGCTGGACGCGCTGAAGGAACGCCTGGAAACAACGCGCGTCTTTGTCGGCACGGTCTCGACGCTGAACGGCGCGACGGAACTGTTCTCGCTGACTTCCTTCTCGCTGGCGGTCATCGACGAGGCGTCGCAGATTCTGGAACCGCAACTGGCGGGGCTGATGAGCGCTACCCACGGCGTGCTGCCCGCCATCCGTAAGTTCGTCATGATTGGCGACCACAAACAACTGCCGGCGGTGGTGGGGCAGACGATGGAGCAGTCGCGCGTCGAGGAACCGTGTCTGCACGAGATTCTGCTGACGGACTGCCGTCTCTCGCTCTTTGAAAGATTGTTGAAGAAATATGGCGAAGACCCGGCGGTCGCCTACATGCTGACGCGGCAGGGACGAATGCACCCGGAAATTGCGGACTTCCCGAACCACTACTTCTACCAAGACCGCCTCAGCGACGCCCGGCGTCCGCACCAACTGAACCGTCTGCCCCGGCAAACGGAGGAGCAGGACGAGGTGACGCGCATCCTGAAAACGCAGCGCACGGCTTTCTTCGCGGCGCGGCAGAAAGAGGAGGGCGCGTCGGACAAGGTGAACGAAACGGAGGCGGAGATGATTGCGGCGACCATTGCCCGCATCCATCACATTGAACAAGAAAACTTCGACGCGGAACGCACGGTGGGAGTCATCGTCCCCTATCGCAGCCAGATTGCCGCCGTCAGCACCGCCATCGCCCGCCGCGGACTCGACCCGACGAGCGTCACCATCGACACGGTGGAACGCTTCCAAGGCTCGCAGCGGAAATACATCCTCTACGGCTTCACCGTGCAGAAATACTATCAGCTGGACTTCCTGACGAACAACGTCTTCTTCGACACGGACGGCAGTCTGATTGACCGCAAACTGAACGTGGCAATGACGCGCGCCGAGGAGCATCTGCTGCTCTTCGGCAACCCCGAACTGCTGGCAAAAGCCTACGTCTTCTATCATCTTCTGGACTATCTCCGCCGCCGCGAAGCCCTTCACGAATTGCCGCCGGAAAAGTTTGTTACCTCCCCGTTTTTGCCAAACTGTTTTAAAAATCAACGTGTTTTCCCCGCAGATTGAAAATTGTGCGTATTTTTGCAACTTGTAAAAAGCACGTTGAACAAATGATTCGAATGAAAAAGCATCCGGTGTCCTTCCTTTTGACGCTTCTGACAACGCTGACGATGAGCCTCCAACTCACCTCCTGCCTGTCAGACGACACCACCGCACCAACCTCCTCCGACCGAGACTGTCTCATCAGCAAAGTGGTGCTCGG
The DNA here is from genome assembly GCA_051868855.1 of Alloprevotella sp. Lineage (GTDB taxonomy): Bacteria > Bacteroidota > Bacteroidia > Bacteroidales > Bacteroidaceae > Alloprevotella. Next base: position 15,693 of record JBJEAG010000323.1, read on the forward strand.
AACTCTCAACCGAGAAATGCACACGCTCAACGCCGCCGGCGAAGACAGCACCTACCTCATCACCGTCAAGGGAAGCATGTATCCCATGGCAATCGACCAAGTGAAAAACGAGATTTGGAACGTGGACTCACTGCCCGTGGGCACCGACATCACCAAGGTGACTTTCTCCACGTTCACCGTGCCCGGTCCTTGTCTGATTGACAAACACCACGAAGAGGGCGACACCATCTTCGCCATCGCCGACAGCACAGACTTCACGAGAGAAAGAACCATCACGGTCTATAGCAGCGACGCCGTTTATTCTCGAAAATACACTCTGCGTCTTCTCGTCCACAACGAAGAAGCAGATTCTTTGGTTTGGCATCACGAAGCACAAAACGTGAACGCGCTCAAAGAAGCGCAGGAATGCCATCCGTTTTTTGTGGAGAACACATTATATATATATTATAGGACTACGGGCGGCGAGAACAAGGTCATCGTCACCGACCGCACCGACCCGAACTTCACCGCCCCCGAAACGGTGCAACGCTTCGGCTCGGCGGCGATTGACGTGCGCTCCGTCACCGCCCACGGCGGACGCTTCTTTGCCGTGGCTGAAGGACGCCCCGTCGTTTCCGACAACGGGAAAGACGGCTGGTCGGACTTGAACGCCGACACGCAAACCGCCGGCATCTTCGCCGCCGCTGACGACAGCCTCTATGCCCTCTCCGCCGACTTCCGCCGCATCGTGGCGTCTGCCGACGGCACAGAGTGGAAAGAGAGTTACGTCGATTTGCCCGACTCGCTGCCGCAGCAGAACGTGACGGCGGTGCTCTGCGCCTCCCGTCTCAACGAGAACGCACAAAGCCTGCTCCTCACCGGACTCGCGCCGATGAAAGCGAAAAACGACGAGACCGTCTGGACCTCCAGAGTCTGGAAACGCGATTTGGACAAGAGCGGCATCTACTCCACACCGTGGATGCTCCTCCCGCAAACTGCCGAACTCGGCGACTTCGCCTTCCCGAACCTGAACTCTCCCACCATGATTTCCTACGACCACGCCGCCCACCTGCTCGGCATCGACAGCGAGGGCAACCTGACGCCGTGCTACAGCAGCGCGGACAACGGGCGCACCTGGTCTCCCGAAAAATTGCTCTTCCCCGTTCAAGGCGGTGTGCGCGCTGTCAGCATGGCAGTTGACGCCGACCAATACGTTTGGATTTTCTGCGCCGGAAGCGGCGACGTGTGGCGCGGCAGAATCAACCGCCTGGGATGGAAAGAGGAACCCACTGAATTCCACAGTCCGCAAAGACAATGAAACGCCTCACCCTTCGACTGCTGCTGCTCGGCGGATGTCTGCTCTCTCTGCTCCGCAGTGCCGCACAAGAGGAACAACCCGTCTATCGTCTGGAACTGGGCGTCGGGTTGGGTGCAGGTTTTCCCGTCACGGACGTGAAGGACAAACCGAACTTGGACGCCGCCCTGCTGGCACGTTTTCCGCTGAACCCGAGAATGGCAATCAAAACGACCTTCTCCTACGTCGGCATGAAAGGCAGCACGGACGGAATGAAAGCCTTCCTCCCCGCCGACCCCTCGCAAAGCGGAACGGACAGACTGAAATATGAGGTGAGCGACGCCATCCTTGACCTCAACGGAATGTATGAACTCCACTTCCTGCCCTACGGCTACGAGAAGGGCTACCAAGGCTACTGCCGACTCGTGCCCTACATTCAAATCGGACTCGGAGTGAGTTACGGCAAAGCGGGCAAGGCGTTCACCATGAACCTGCCCGTCGGCGTCGGAGCAAAATATAAAATCGGACCGCGACTGAACCTCGGACTCGACGGCATCGCCCACTTCAGCCTCTCCGACAAACTTGACGGACTGGAAGCGCCCCTCGGCATCAAATCTTCCATGTTCCGCAACAAAGACCACTACGTCACCCTCCTCCTCACTCTCACCTACGACCTCAACCCGCGATGCCCAACCTGCAATAAGTATTGAG
>JBJEAG010000323.1:17776-24829 GCA_051868855.1 Alloprevotella sp.
GGTCAAAAAGGTCAAAGAGTCGGAAGCAACTTTCCGACTTGACCAACAAGACTTGAGCAGCGGCGCAGCCGCGTTGAACACTTGAGCAGCGGCGCAGCCGCGTTGAACCGCCGCACTGCGGCACAAACCACCACGACAATGAACAAACCTTGCACCACAGCAACACCACACCTCCCGAAGCACATTGCCATCATCATGGACGGTAACGGAAGATGGGCGAAAGCCCGCGGACTCGACCGCAGCATGGGACACCAGCAAGGCGTCGTGGCTGTGCGCGAAATCACAACCGCATGCTCCAACCTCGGCATTGACTTCCTCACGCTCTACACCTTCTCCACCGAGAACTGGAACCGACCGCAGGCGGAAGTGGCAGCGCTCATGTCGCTCATCCTCACCTCGCTCGAGGAAGAACTCTTCATGAAGAACAACGTGAGACTCCGCATCATCGGAGAACTCAGCAGAGTGCCCGACGTGGTCAAAGCCTCCATCCTCGGACTGGAACAGAGAACCGCAAAGAACACGGGACTGACGATGGTCATCGCACTCAGCTACAGTTCACGACTGGAACTCACGGACACCATGCGCCGCATCGCACGGAAAGTGGCGGACGGAGAAATCAAACCCGAAGACATCACGGAAGACACCATCTCCCAAAACCTCTTCACCTCCTTCATGCCCGACCCCGACCTGCTCATCAGAACCGGAGGAGAAATCAGACTGAGCAACTACCTCCTCTGGCAGAGCGCCTACACCGAACTCTACTTCTGCGACACCTTCTGGCCCGACTTCCACAAAGCAGACCTGATGAAAGCCATCGAATGGTTCCAACAAAGAGAACGACGCTACGGCAAAACCAGCGAACAGGTCACCGGAGACAAAACCGACCAAGACTAAACTCAAAGACGAAACGAACAAACTTTTCTTGTTATATCTGATCTTCCTTATTATATATATGAAATACTGCACGCGAATCCTGCTCCTCTCCCTCTGCCTCCTGCTCTTCGCACAGGCAAAAGCGCAGTCTGAACATGTCAGAGTCAAGCCCGACATCAGCTACACTGCCAACCACCAGCGCTACATCCTGGGGGGACTGACCGTCAATGACATCAAAGGCTACGACCGGGAATATCTCCTCAACATCTCCGGACTGGAGGTGGGAGAAGCCTACGAGATTCCCGGACCGGACATCAGTGAGGCGATTCAAAAATATTGGAGCCAGAAACTCTTCTCCAACGTGCAAATCACCGCGGACAGCATCGTCGGCAGCCAAATCTTCCTTCACATCGAACTCACCGCGCAGCCGCGCATCTCCGCCATCAACTACAAAGGCGTCAAGAAAAGCGAACGAGAGGACTGCGAAAAGATGATTGGACTCCAAACCGGAAGCCAAATCAACACGGACATCATCAACCGTGCAAAATACTACATCAAAAAGCACTTCGAGGACAAAGGCTTCAACAACTGCGAAGTCGAAATCATGCAGCGCGAAGACGTCACCGGCGACAACAAAGTCATCGTGGACATCGACATCCGCAAAAACGAGAAAATCAAAATCCACCGCATCCACATCACCGGAATCGACAACCGCAAGGAAAGAACCAAGGTGAAGAAAGCGATGAAGAAGACAAGAGAACACAAACTCTACAACTTCTTCCGCTCCAAGAAATACGTGCCCGAAAAATATGAGGAAGACAAAGCAAGCACCATCGAAAAACTCAACGGATGGGGCTTCCGCGACGCACTCCTCGTCAGCGACAGCGTCGCACAAATCGACGAGAAGCACGTGGACATCTACCTCAACTACTATCAAGGAAAGAAATACTATCTCCGCAATGTCTCCTGGGTCGGCAACACGGTCTATACGTCTGACCTCATGGAACGCATCCTGAAAATGCAGAAGGGTGACGTTTATGACATGAACCTCCTCAACAAGCGTCTGCGCGACGAAGACGACGCCGTGGCAAACCTCTACTACAACAACGGCTATGTCTTCTCCAGCGTGAACCCGGTGGAAATCAACATCGACAACGACTCCATCGACCTCGAGATTCGAATCAACGAGGGACGACAAGCCACCTTCAACCACGTCCGCATCGCCGGAAACGACCGAGTCTATGAGAACGTCATCCGTCGCGAACTCCGAACCAAACCGGGCGACCTCTTCTCCATGGACGCCATCAAACGCTCCGTGCAAGACCTCGCGCAGATGAACCAGTTCGACCCCGAAGCGCTGCAGGCTGAACTCGGAAAGAACATCAAACCCGACCCCGAATCGGGAACCGTCGATATCACCTATCCCCTCACCTCCAAAGGCGGCGACCAAATCGAACTCTCCGCCGGATGGGGACAAACGGGCATCATCGGACGCGTCGGGCTCAAATTCACCAACTTCTCCGTGCAGGACATCTTCCGAAAAGGCTACAAACGCGCCGGCTTCATCCCGCAAGGCGACGGACAAACCGTACAACTCCAGGTGCAAACCAACGGTACGTACTATCAAAACTACTCCTTCTCCTTCCTCGAACCCTGGCTCGGAGGAAAGAGACCGAACCAACTCTCCTTCTCTGTTTTCTATTCCAAACAGACGGACGTGAACTCGAACTACTATAACTCGAACTACTATAACAACTATTATAACTACCTCTACGGCACGGGAAGCAGTTCCAGTTACTATACCGACGCCTACGACCCCGACAAATACTGCAAGACGCTCGGCTTCAGCGTCGGCTTCGGAAAACGTCTCCGCTGGCCCGACGACTACTTCACCTTCCTCGTCGAACTGCGCTACGTTCGCTACATGCTGAAGTCCTGGCAGTACTTCCTCATCACCGACGGAAACTGCAACAACGTCAATCTCTCCTTCTCCCTGCAGCGTAACTCCACCGACCACCCGTTCTATCCGCGCCACGGTTCCGAGTTCCTCTTCGAGGTCATGGCGACTCCGCCCTACTCCCTCTGGGACGGCAAGGACTATCGCAACCTCGCCAACAACTATCAAAGCGCCAACTACCAGAAAGAAGCGAAGGAGAAATATCGTTGGATTGAATACCACAAATGGAAATTCAAATTCCGCTCCTTCACCGCCCTCAGCTCCGCCGTCAAGGCACCGGTGCTCATGACGCGACTCGAGTTCGGTATTCTCGGTTCCTACAATCGCTACAAAAAGTCTCCGTTTGAGACCTACTACGTCGGCGGCGACGGCATGTCGGGCTACTCCACCGGCTACGCCACCGAAACCATCGGACTCCGCGGCTACGACAACGGTTCTCTCGCCGGAAACACCACGAGCGACGCCTACGCCTACTCCCGCATGACCCTCGAGCTCCGCTATCCGCTCATGCTCCAAACCTCCACCTCCGTCTTCGCCCTCGCCTTCCTCGAAGGAGGTAACGCTTGGACCAACGTCAACAAGTTCAATCCCTTCGACATGAAACGCTCCGCCGGTGTCGGCGTGCGCATACTCCTCCCCATGGTCGGCATGCTCGGACTTGACTGGGCTTACGGTTTCCAGAAACGAATCAACGGAGCCACCGCCGGAGGTCCGCAGTTCCACTTCATCATCGGACAGGAATTCTAAACCCCGCAACTCTCCCGCCCCACAAAAAAGAAAGCAAACGGGCATTCGCCCACAGAACACACATTATATATATAGGAATACTATGATCAAGAGAATCCTCATCGCCCTGACGCTCCTCGCCTCTGCCACGCAGATGCAGGCACAAAAGTTTGCACTCATCGACTTGGAATACATCCTTTCCAACATCCCCGCCTACGAAAGAGCCAACGAACAACTCAACCAAACCTCCAAAGCCTGGCAAAACGAAATCGAAGCCGTCAGCAACGAAGCCGCCACGCTCTACAAAAACTATCAGAACGAAAGCGTCTTCCTCAGCGAAGCGCAGAAAAAAGAACGCGAACAAGCCATCGTCGATAAAGAAAAAGAAGCCGCAGACCTCAAAAAGAAATATTTCGGTCCCGAAGGCGAACTCTTCAAGAAAAGACAAAGCCTCGTCGCGCCCATCCACGACGAAATCTATAACGCCGTGAAAGCCATCGCACAAGCGCGAAATTTTCAGCTCATTCTCGACCGAGCCTCCGATTCTGCAATAATTTTTGCATCTCCGGCGATAGATATTAGCAACGAAGTGCTCGCAAAACTTGGTTATTCAAAATAAATAGTTTATCTTTGCACCGTCTAAAACAAGAAAGGGCGGACAAATCAAACAAAAAGCCTTTAAAATCAGCACTCAAGCTGAAACAAAGACAAACCGACCCGAAACAAACTCAGACAAACCAAAACAATGAAAAAGCTCCTCCTCATCCTGCTCATGGCAGCTCCGCTGAGCCTCTTCGCTCAAAAATTTGCTCACTTTGACTACACTGCAGTGATGCAAAACCTGCCCGAGTATAAAGCAGTCAGCACGGAACTGGAAACTCTCTACAAAAAGTACCAGACCGAGCTCGAAAGCATGAAAAAAGAACTCCAGACAAAAGCTGAGAAATACGCTAAAGAAGACACCGACTCAACGCCCGACAACATCAAGGAGCGTCACAATCAGGAACTTCAAGACATGTATCAGCGACTCCAGCAGGCACAGGAAGACAACGCGCAGGCTTTCCAAAAAGCACAGGAAACAAAAATGCAACCTGTCACTCAAAAAGTGCTTGACGCAGTAAACGCCGTGGCTAAAGAAGGACAGTACGTTTACATCATGGACAAAAATGCTTCCCAAGCTGCAGGCATCATCATCAACGAAGCCATCAGCACCGATGTAACCGCACAAATCAAAGCAAAACTCGGCATACAATAATCTCGAAAAAAAATCTCGTACATACTATCCATTCATTTTCCTCTATTCTTAATTAGATGCATCGACCGGCACATAGGCTGTGAAGCCAGTGTGCCGTTTTTATTTCCAATTAGCGAAAAGAAAGGACTCGCGGGAAACAAGAAAAAGGAAAACGAAAACAACGAGAAAAACAAGACAACGAAAAAGGAGCATCGAAGTCTGCAACATAACAACCAAAACTCTCCCGAAAATGATTTCTCTCCACGACATCCACAAATCCTTCGCTCACCTTGAAGTGCTCAAAGGCGTTGATCTCGAAATCCAACCCCGAGAAGTCGTCAGCATCGTCGGACCCAGCGGAGCAGGAAAGACCACACTGCTCCAAATCATGGGAACACTCCTCAAACCCGATGCCGGGAAACTGGAGATTGCAGGCGAAAACGTGCTCGCACTCTCCGGAAACAAACTCGCACGCTTCCGCTGCCGACACATAGGTTTCGTCTTCCAATTCCATCAACTGCTGCCGGAGTTCACAGCCTTGGAGAACGTCATCATTCCCGCGCTCATTGACCACACGCCCAAGTCGAAAGCCGTGGCGAGAGCCAAAGAACTGCTCGACTTCCTCGGACTCGCCAACCGCGCCGACCACAAACCCGCGCAACTCTCCGGAGGCGAGAAACAGCGCGTCGCCGTTGCCCGAGCTTTGATGAACACCCCCGACGTGATTCTTGCCGACGAGCCTTCGGGCAGCCTCGACACCGCCCACAAAGAGGAACTCCACAAACTCTTCTTCCGACTCCGCGACGAGTTCAATCAAACCCTTGTCATCGTGACGCACGATGAGCAACTCGCCACACTCACAGACCGAACCATACATCTCGTGGACGGAAAACGTGTCGAACCGGAAACACTCCTCTCCTCTGACCCAACCTCAATCTCCCCTACTCTGCAATGATTCATCTCGGCGACTACAACACCCTCCGAATCACCCGTTTCACCGCCCACGGCGCCTATCTCGACGCGGGTGACCTCGGAGAGATTCTTCTTCCCGAAAAATATCTCACACCGAACCTCCACGAAGGCGATGAGGTCAATGTCTTCGTCTATCTTGACCAATCGGAACGCTTGGTCGGCACTTTCGAGACACCGCTCGCCCGCGTTGGCGACTTTGCTTTCCTCCGCGTGGCGTGGGTGAACGAATACGGTGCCTTTCTTCACTGGGGGCTCGTCAAAGACCTCTTCTGCCCCTTCCGCGAGCAAGTCCCGCCGATGCAGGAGGGAAAGTTCTATCTCGTCCACATCCACATCGACGAAGAGAGCCGCCGCATCGTTGCCTCCGCCAAGCTCGACCGCTACCTCAATCCCGCTCCCGAGGGAACTTACTTCCCGGGAAAAGAAGTGGAAGTCATTGTGCGGCAACGCACTCCCCTCGGCTATAAAGTCATCGTCGAGAACCGCTTCCCCGGTCTGCTTTTCGCCGACGAAGGCGCGGAGGAAGAGCTGCGCCCCGGCGAGGTCGTCACTGCGACCGTCGTGAAAGTACGCCCCGACGGCAAGGTTGATTTGTCGCTGCGCCCCATCGGCACGAAGCGTTTCCGCGACTTCGCCCACGAGCTCCTCGATGCCTTGCGCAAAGCCGGCGGCAGTCTCCCCTTCACCGACGATAGCGAACCCGAAGTAATCCGCGAGCGTTTCGGTGTCAGCAAAAAAACATTCAAACGTGCTGTCGGCACACTCTATCGCGAACGAAAGATTTCCATAGAGTCCAATTCGCTCCGTTTGTTACCCGAAAAACGGTCATTTTCCCGCTTTCGGAGAAAAAAATAAAGGATTCAGCAAAAATTTTTATCTTTTCTTTGGAATTAATATTCGGCTTTGCTATATTTGCATCGCAAATCGAAAGATAAGGTCTCGCACTTTAGTGAAAAGTAGCGTAAAACCTTGAAATCTCCAATAGGATAGTTTTTTCATCTCTATATAAGTTCTGTGAGGCAGCCGTGCGTCGTGATGACGCGCGGCTGCCATTTTTTTGTCCGCGAGTAAGGCGGAGAGAAACGATGTCGGCGGACGCGAGGACGGTAATATAGGAGGTGCAGTGTCCCACTGCACACAGCCACCGCTGCGTTGCCGACGGTAGCCACGTGCAGGGCGGACGCGATTCATCGCGTCCGCGCCACCAATTGCAACTATTACCGACTAAACGATCGTAGGTGACCGGGTGACGTGAGACACGTCACCTCCTATTATTATCATTCCTAATAAA
>JBJEAG010000324.1:0-6576 GCA_051868855.1 Alloprevotella sp.
ATCTCGCCCTCCTTCGTCGGGCTCGTTCGTGCTTTCAGCACTCACCATCCGGTTATAAGGAGTTTTGACCGCCGCAAACATCAACGTATTTGATTCAATAAAACCGTTCCCCCGGCAGCGAAAACAAATTCCCACGCCTTGGGAGTTTTCCTCCCACGCCTTGGGAGTTTTCCTCCCACGCCTTGGGAGTTTTCCTCCCACGCCTTGGGAGTTTCGTTTTTCTTCGGTTTCATCGGGCGAAATCAGCGCACCGTGGTCACTTTCGAGGAAGTCGTGAAGGAGGTCTTTTGCGTGCCGCCGCTGACTTCGGCGCCCGAGGTGAGTCCGTGGAAGGTGGTGCCGCCGCTGACGCTGCAATCGGTCTTGATGAGGAAGGTCGAGGACTGGGTGAGCAAAGGCGAGGAGAAGAGCATGGTCATGGAACTGTAGGTTCTCGGCACGGCGAAACTGAAGACTTGACTTCCGTCGGACGCGGTCACCGTATAGACCGTGCCGGAGGAAGCGGAGCCGGCGCTATAGACCGCACTGCATTGCGCACTCTGCGAAGAGGGAGTGCTGGTCGCGCCGCCGACGCCCACCATCAAGCCGCCGTTGATGAGGAACGTGTTTTGGTCGCAGTCGAAACCTTCTTCCGGCGAGCTTGCTCCGGAAGCCACGAGCGTGCCGCCGTTAATCGTGATGGTGCCGTTGGAGTCTATGCCGTCGTTGTTGGAAGCGTAGGCATAGACGTTGCCCCCATTGACGACGATGGCTTTCGCGGCGTTGAGCGCGTCGTCGTAGGTGGTGGCTTCGATGGTTCCTCCGTCGATGGTCAGCGTTTGTTTGCTTTCGATTCCTTCGCCGCCGTCTTGCGAGGTGGAAAGGATGAGTGAGCCATTGCGGACGAGAATGTCGCCTTCGCAGCGGATGGCTTTCGGGTTTCCTCCGCTGCTGCTCGTGGTTCCGCCGGGACCGCCGCCCGGCCAGCCTCCGCCTCCGCCGCCCGGACCGAACGCCGTGCTCCAACCGCCTGTCGTGCCGCCAATCTTGCTGCCCGTGGTGGTGGCTCGGATGACGGGACCTTCCGTGTCGCCACCGATGGTCAGCAGTCCGTCGCAGGAAATGCCCTTTCCGCCCGTTCCGGAGAGCGAGAGTTCCAGTTCGCCGCCTTCGATGAGCAGGGCGGCGTCCGCTTTCATGGCAGTGGAATTATAGGTGTCGGAGGCGTTGGAAGCGTTCGTGTAGGTGCCGCCGGCGCCCGTCAGTGTGGCGGTGACTTTTCCGCCGCTGATGGTGAACGTTCCGTCAGACGACAACCCCTTTCCGGCGGTTCCGGAGTGCGTAATCCCTATTTCCCCGCCTTCGACACAGAGCGTGCTGTCGCTTTTCAAAGCGGTGCAATAGGAGGGGTCGCCGTCGGTCACGACCACGTTCCCCGAGCAGTTGAAAGTGAGCGAGCCGCCTTTCACGGTCAGCGGTCCGCCGCTTTTCAGTCCCTTCGTCTGGTCGCCTTTGAGGGAGACTGTGAGCGTGCCGCCGCTGACGGTCAGTGCGCTGTCCGCCTTGACGGCTTTCGTGTCGGTTTGTTCGAGCGTCACGTCCAGCGTTCCGCCGCTGATGGTCAGGAAGCCTTCGCAGTCGATGCCGTCGCCCGTTCCCGCGATGCGGACGTTGCCGCCGCTCATCGTGAAGGAATCCTTGCAGTGTATGCCGTCGGACACGGCTTGCGAGATGATGAGCGTGCCGTTCTCTATTTCCACATAATCGTCACTGCAGACGGCGTGTTTGTAGCGTCCCGAGACGGTGAGTTCTCCGCCGCCCGTGAAGACCAGTTGTCCCTCCGAGAAGAAACAACCCTTCATGTCCTCGGTGTCGGAGAGCACGTAGGTCGCCGCGTCGCAGAGTTCGCTGCTCGTGCCTTCGGGGAGTCGCACTTCCGTCTTCTTCTTGCTTTGAATGTTGATGGCGGGACCGTTGGCGGAAGTAAGGCTCAGGTTGTCGAGAACGAGGATTTGTTTCTTGGGACTGTAGAGTTTGAACGCGCCGCTGCCGGAGCCGGAGAGCGTGTAGGTCAGTTCCTCCGAAAGAAGGGAGGTCACGGTGACGCAGTTGCCTTCAGCGACGGTGATGTCTAAGCCTCGGAAGGCGTAGGGGTTCATGACGCTGACGCCGTCGGCGGAGTAGGCGACGCTGATGCCGCTGACCGCCGGTCCGAAGGTGATGCTGTCAATTTCTTCCACTGCCACTTCGCCGACGGTGTTGCCAAGGTGGAGGCGCAGAACCGATTCATCGGCGTTGAAGTCAAGACTGTCGGTGGAAAGGATGTCGGTCAGGAGCACCACACCGTCCTGTCGGTGAATGCGAACCACGTTTTGCGCGGCGGCGTCGGCTGCAGCGGCGAGGGAAAGGAAGAGAACGAGGAGGAGGGAGAGAGATGCGTGTTTCATCGTCGGATGAAATTTATGTGTTGTTTTGTGTTGCTTTTGTTCGGTTTTCGTGTGCGTCAAGTTTTTCGCCGAATCGTTTCATTTTCTTTTCGGACACTTTTCTCTTGTTCACGAACGCGGCATTTTTGTCGGCGATTTCGCGAACGTGCCTCAGCAAATATACTGAATGTCTTTTAGTTACGAAAAGTTTTGCGGTAGTTTTTTGCGCGATGAGCGAGGGGAGACGCGCCTCAGTTCTCCTTCCGTGTTCGTTTTTCAGGCTTTGATGCGGAAATAGTCCAGCAGTGCTTTGTAGTGGTCTTGCGCCGTGAGGCAGGTGTCGAGGAGGTAGCCGTTGATGTGTCCCCATTCGCTGAGTCCGCGATAGTAGAACATTTTTAGTTCGTCGGTGATGATGAACGGGACATGACCGTTCGCGAGACATTCCTTGAACATCACGAGCCTTCCGACTCGTCCGTTTCCGTCTTGAAAGGGATGGATGGTTTCAAAGCGCACGTGGAAATCGAGCAGTTCCTCGAAAGAGTGCGTTTTCTTTTGATGATAGGCTTTCAACAGGTCTTTCATCTCTCGTTCCACCTGTTCCGGCAGCGCGGTGTCTTTGCCGCCGACTTCGTTTGGGAGGCGTTTGTAGTCGCCCACGGCGAACCATTCTTTGCGGCTGTCGCTTGTGCCGGACTTCAAGAGGAGATGGAGATGCTTGATGAAGTCTTCTGTCAGTTTTTCTTCGGCGTGGGCGATGACATGGTCAATGCAGCGAAAATGATTGACGGTTTCCAGAACATCATCGACATTGACGGCGGCATCGGTGACTCCAATGGTGTTCGTTTCGTAAATGTAGCGCGTCTGTTCGTGCGTCAGACGGCTGCCCTCGATATGGTTGGAGTTATAGGTCAGGTCAATCTGCGTGCGATGGTAGATGCCGCCTTTTCTGTGTGCCTGTTTTTCCTCTCTGAGCGCGGCGAGCAGCGGACTGACCTTTGCCTTCGCGGCTTTTTTGTCGGGAAGAGTGGCGTCGCTCGGGATGTTCCATGTTTTCCCCGTGAGGAAGGCGCCCTCGATTTTTCCCGTGGCGCAATAGTTTCGTGCGGTTCGTTCGGAGATGCCGCACTTCTCTGCAAACTGGCTGACTGAAATGAACTCCATGCTCTTCTTTTTGTTTGTTTCTCTTTTTCGGCAAATCCTCTGCCTCAGAATCCTCTATCGGCAAGTTTTTTGTCGCTTTCCGTCTGCAAAGATGCCGTTTTTTGCCGATATCGGCAAGTTTTGAGCGCGTTTGACGTCGGCGCGACCACAAAAAACTGCGCCAAGGCGGAGTGCCCCGGCGCAGTGTGGGAAGAATGAAGCGACGCTTTGTCGCGGCGTTTTCGTGGTGTGAAACAGACGACGCTTTGTCGCAGCGTTTTCGTCGCCGTCGCTTTCGTTTGTTTTGGCGACGCTTTGAAGTTACTTGTTGTTGATGTAGCCGTAGCCGTAGCCATAACCGTAGCCATAGCCGTAACCGTAGCGGTAGTTGCCGTAGCGGCTGCTGACATATTTCGTGCCGTTGAGGACAATCGCCATGTGTTTGTAGGTGTTCTCCTGATAGAGTTCCTTGACTTCCTTCAAGAGTCGGCGGTCCATGACGCCGGCGCGGATGATGAAGAGGCTGATATCGACATATTTCTTCAAGATAATCGTGTCGGCGACGATGTCAATCGGCGGACAGTCGATGATGATGTAGTCGTATTGGTCTTTCACCTTTTCCATCAGCTCGCCCATTCTGTTGTTGAGCAGGAGTTCTGTCGGGTTGGGCGGAACAATGCCGACGGGCATGACATCCACTCCGACGCCGAGGGCATCCTTCTTGATGAGGGTTTCCGTGTCGTCGTCGAGTCCGGCGAGGTAGTGGCTGATGCCGACTTTCGGCGTGCCGACAATGCCGGAGAGCGAGCAGTGGCGCAGGTCAAGGTCAATGGCAAGCACTCTCTTGTTCTTCAGTCCGATGACTTTGGAGAGGTTGGCGGTGATGAAACTCTTTCCGGAGCCTGCGTTGAAGGAGGTCAGCATGATGACCTTGCTGCCGTCGTGGAAACTGTTGACAAAATAGTCGAGTTTCGTGCGGAGAATGCGGAAGGATTCGTTGATGAGGTCGCGGGAGTTCTCTTCGATATAGACCATGCGGTCCACGTTCGAGCGTCCTCTCTGCCACCAGTGTTTCTTCTGGAGCATGCCCGGGATTTCTCCGAGCAGCGGCATCGGCATGTCGTCGAGGTCGGCTCTGCCGCGCACGGTGTGGTCCATGGTGTCGCGGAGGAAGAGAATGCCGATGGGGAGGGCGAGACCGAGACCGAAGGCAACGAGGAGAATCATCTTCTTGCGCGGCGAGGTCGGCATGTTGGAGCCCGTGGGCGGTTGGATGATGCGAGTGTTCCAAGCGGTGTAGGTCTTGGAAAGTTCATTCTCTTCGCGTTTCTGGAGGAGGTAGATGTAGAGCGATTCCTTCACCTTCTGCTGGCGTCCGATGGAGAGCAGTTGTTTCACCTGTCGCGGCGCGGAAGCCAGTTTCTGGTTCGTTTCGCCCTCGGTGCGCTGCCAGTTCTTGATTTGCGAGTTCAACTGTGAAATGAAGTTCTCGAGCGAGTGAATGATGGTGCTGCGCTGTTGCGCCAAGTCGTTCAGCATTCTCTGGACGATGGGCGAGTTGTCGCTGCTGTTGGCGCGGAGTTCTTCGCACTGTCCGACCAGACGGTTGTAGCCCGAAATCATTTGTTCGATGCCGGTGGAACCGATGCCCGTGTTGGTGGGGAGATAGTGTCCCTCTTTCGAGCGGTCGTTGAGATAGTCCTTAATGTATTTCGCCACGCTGAGTTGGTTGTTCAGCTGGAGAATCTGGTCCGTGTTCTTCTGACTCTGGGAGAGATACATGGAAGACGCCTGGTCCAGGTCGGGGAGGAGCGTGCTGGACTTGTAGTCGGAAATCTTCTGATCGACGTCGCCGAGTTCCTTGGTCAGCGTGTTGAGACGCTCCGTGATGAACTGATAGGTGCTCTCAGCCACTCGGTTGCGGTCTTTGAGCCACTGCTCGTTATAGACGTCGATGAGCTTGTAAATCATGTCCTCGGCGCGCTGGCGGCTGGCGTCGGAGAGATTGATGTTCAGGATGGAGGACTCTTTGTCGGCGAGCGTGACGGAAAGTCTGCCGGAGTAGGAGCCGGCGATGGCTTTGACGGGATATTTCGTCACGGTGATTTCCTGGTCGGTGAACGTCTTTCCCCAATATTTCGTCGGCTGGATGACCACCTTTCCGACGGGAGTACGTCCGAGCGTTCCCATGTCCACGGTGACTTTTGTCTCATTGACGCCGTTGTCGGTGACGAAGTCCCAGAGTTCTGCTTTCTTGTTCGGGAGCAGTTTCATTTTGAAAGAGCAACCGAACTTGTCGTTTGCCTCGGGCATGAGGAGTGTGATGGGAGCGTAGTCGTAGAGCGGTGCTCTGTGCAGCCCTTCCTCCACCGTCATTTGGATGTCGGCGTGGGCGCGCTTGACGGTTTCTTCCATCAAGACGGGTGCGCTGAGGATGATGATTTCGTTGCTGATGTTGGCGTTCTGCGAGATGATTCCCAAGTCTTTGAACTCCTGGTTGATGGAAGAAGAACTGCCGTTCTCGTCGTCTTTGATGAGCAGAGCAGCCCCGCGGGTGTAGATGGGTGTGGAGCGCAGCGTCCACAGGGTGGCAGCCGTCACCGCGAGTATCACGGAGAGCACAATCCAATACCAGTTGGAGAGAATCACGATGAGGAAGTCTTCGAGTTTGAAGTTTCTTTCTTCGACTTCTTGGAAATTCGGATTTTCGTTTGCCATGTTGAACGTATGATTGGGTGAGGAGCAGGTGTTCTGTGCTGAGGCGGGTTCAGAGTGTACGGAAGAAGAGTTGCTTTGGAATCGGCGCAGAACGCTCGTTAATTTCTTAAAACTCTGCAAATATAGGGAAGTTCGTTTAATTATCTCCCATTTCGTTGCATACATTTCTAAATTATTTCTCTCTTTCTGCGCAAAACGTCTTTTTTTGTGTTCAAAACGCGGTGTTTTGTTTGGTCGCGCCGAGCCTCCCCCTTTTTCCTGCTCTTCCGCCTATATATATAATATGGTGTATCGTGGAGATGACCTTTTT
>JBJEAG010000325.1:0-24801 GCA_051868855.1 Alloprevotella sp.
AACAAGACGCAGGCTTTCTTCAATGACGTGGGCAGGAAAGCTGACAACTCGGCTTCAAGTCGCGACACATTGTCCTCTTCATTATACACCGGAACGACAATGGTGAACTCGTATTGGGAAGTTGGATTCATAGGCTAAAGGAACTTTTGTTTACGTAATAAGGAGTGCTCAAAGAACGCTTTGCGCTTTTCCTGTTTTTGTTTTCCCTTTAAAATCTCTATCAAAAAACCTCAAAGGGACATTGACCCTGCAAAGTTACGAATTAATGCGCATTTGCAACTTTGACAACAAAAGAAACGCGAACAAGAATCCAAAGAAACTTGTTCGCGTTTTGTTTAAAAACTTTCTGCACAATCGGCAGAAATATGTTTTTACTCAGCCTTTGCTTCTTCTGCAGGAGCTTCAGCTTCGGAAACCTCAGCAGCAGCTTCAACAGCGGGAGCTTCTTCTACAACTGCAGAAGACTTCTTGCTGCGGCGAGTACGAGTGGACTTCTTCTTGGTCTTCGCCATGTTTTCATCGTAGTCAACGAGCTCGATGAAACACATTTCAGCACCATCGCTGGGACGGAAGCCGGTTTTGATGATGCGGGTGTAACCACCGGGGCGGTCAAGCACCTTTTCGCGAATTTCACGGAAAAGCTCTGTGACAGTGTACTTGTCCTGAAGATAGCTGAAGACGACACGACGAGAGTTCATGGTGTCTTCTTTAGACTTGGTGATCAGGGGCTCTACATACTTCTTGAGAGCTTTTGCCTTTGCAAGAGTCGTAGTGATTCTTTTGTGCTTGATCAAAGAATTGGCCATGTTGGAAAGCATTGCCTTTCTGTGAGAAGCAGTACGGCTCAAATGGTTGAATTTCTTGTTATGTCTCATTTTAGATTTTAATCTTTATCTAATTTATACTTAGAAATGTCGGTTCCAAACGACAGATTCAGACTCTCCAGCAAATCATCAAGCTCGGTGAGCGATTTCTTACCGAAGTTGCGGAACTTCAAGAGGTCGTTCTTGTTGAACTGAACAAGTTCGCCAAGGGTTTCGACATCGGCAGCCTTCAAGCAGTTCAATGCACGAACGCTCAAGTCAAGATCAACAAGTTTGGTCTTGAGGAGCTGACGCATGCGAAGAACTTCTTCGTCAAACTCTTCATTCTCCACGTCTGCCTGGTCTTCAATGGTGATTTTTTCATCAGAGAAAAGCATGAAGTGGTAGATGAGAATCTTGGCTGCTTCTTTCAGCGCATCCTTCGGGTGAATGGAACCGTCCGTGGAAATTTCAAGCACAAGCTTGTCGTAGTCAGTCTTCTGCTCTACGCGGAAAGGTTCAACTACGTATTTCACATTACGGATGGGAGTGTAAATAGAGTCGATGGCAATCTCGTTGATGTCTTGACAGAAGACGCGGTTCTCGTCAGCGGGAACATAGCCTCTGCCTTTGTTGATGGAGATTGCAATCTGCATCGTGGCTTTTGAATCTAAGTGACAAATCACTAATTCAGGATTTAACACTTCAAATCCAGTGAGGTACTTATTAATATCGCCAGCTTTGAACTCAGTAGAGTTAGAGATGGTGATAGTAGCCTTCTCGGTTTCGTATTCTTCTACTACCTGCTTGAAACGAACCTGCTTCAAGTTAAGAATGATGTTGGTCACGTCTTCTCTTACACCCGGGATGGAAGCAAACTCATGCTCTACACCTTCAATCTTGATGGTGTTGATGGCATAACCTTCCAAAGAGGAAAGAAGAATTCGACGCAACGCATTTCCGACAGTCGTACCGAAGCCGGGCTCCAAAGGACGGAACTCAAACTTTCCGTACTGAGGAGTAGCCTCAAGCATAATTACTTTGTCAGGTTTTTGAAATGCTAATATCGCCATGAAAAGAAGGGATTTTTTAATTAGTTTTTAGAGTACAACTCGACAATCAGCTGTTCCTTGATGTTTTCAGGAATGTCAGCACGCTCGGGCTTGTGAAGGAACTTGCCACACTTCAAATTGTCGTCCCATTCAATCCAGGGATACTTGCTGTGGTTGAAACCTGCCAAAGAGTCGGCAATCACTTCGAGAGACTTGGACTTCTCACGAACACCAACAACCTGACCGGGCTTCACACTGTAGGAAGCAATGCTTACTACCTTGCCATCAACAACGATGTGCTTGTGGTTTACCAACTGACGAGCTGCGGCACGAGTAGGAGCAATTCCAAGACGGAAAACCACATTATCCAAACGGCACTCAAGGCTCTGGAGGAGAACCTCACCGGTAATGCCGCTGGCTGAAGCAGCCTTCTCAAACATGTTGCGGAATTGCTTTTCAAGTACGCCGTAAGTGTACTTTGCCTTCTGCTTTTCAGCAAGCATGATGCCGTACTCAGAAGTTTTGCGACGACGAGAGTTGCCATGCTGACCGGGAGGGAAGTTACGCTTGGACAACACCTTGTCTGCACCGAAAATAGCCTCGCCGAATCTACGGGCAATGCGAGACTTAGGACCAATATATCTTGCCATTTTCTATGAAAATCTTTTTAAACGTAAAATGAGGTTGATTATACTCTTCTTCTCTTCGGAGGACGGCAACCGTTGTGAGGTAACGGAGTTACGTCGATAATCTCGGTAACTGCGATTCCTGCACCATGGATGGCGCGAATGGCGGACTCACGTCCGTTGCCGGGTCCCTTGACGTAGGCTTTCACCTTGCGAAGACCAAGGTCGTAAGCCACCTTTGCACAATCCTGAGCAGCCATCTGTGCTGCGTAGGGAGTGTTCTTCTTGGAACCACGGAAACCCATCTTACCTGCGGAAGACCAAGAGATGATCTGACCTTCACTGTTAGCAAGAGATACAATGATATTATTGAAAGAACTGTGAACATGGAGCTGACCCATTGCGTCAACCTTCACATTTCTTTTCTTTGCTGCAACTGTTTTCTTTGCCATATTGATTAATTCTCACTTATTACTTCGTAGCTTTCTTCTTGTTTGCAACAGTCTTCTTACGACCCTTGCGAGTACGGGCATTGTTCTTCGTGCTTTGTCCGCGAACGGGAAGACCGTTACGGTGACGCACACCACGATAACAACCGATATCCATCAAACGCTTGATGTTCAACTGGATTTCAGAACGAAGATCACCTTCCACCTTGAACTCTGCGCCGATAATCTCACGGATCTTGGCGGCCTGGTCATCTGTCCAATCCTTTACTTTGATATCTCTGTCAATGCCGGCCTTATCTAAAATCTTAGCCGAGCTACTGCGACCTATACCGAAAATGTAGGTCAAGGCGATCTCACCTCTCTTGTTTTGAGGAAGGTCTACACCAACAATTCTTATTGCCATATTTTATTATTGATATTATTGCTGAACCGGAGATTAACCCTGACGAGTCTTGAACTTAGGGTTCTTCTTGTTGATTACATACAGACGGCCCTTGCGACGAACAATCTTGCAATCTGCTGACCGTTTCTTAAGTGATGCTCTTGTTTTCATATATTTGATGCTTATTTGTATCTAAAGACTATTCTTCCTTTGGAAAGATCATACGGACTCATTGCAACCTTTACTTTGTCGCCGGGAAGAATCTTAATGTAGTGCATTCGCATCTTACCGGAGATATGAGCCGTAATCTCATGACCATTCTCTAATTCCACACGGAACATTGCATTGCTCAATGACTCAACGATGGTTCCGTCTTGTTCAATAGCAGCTTCTTTTGCCATACTAATTCTTTTGTCTTTCTATTTTCTCGATTTCTTCAAACGATGAGAGGATATCAGCCTTTCCACGATGAATCGCAATGGTGTGCTCGAAATGAGCGGCAGGACTGCCATCACGCGTCACAACTCCCCAATGGTCAGGCAACATGAGTAGTTCATGACTTCCTAAGGTTATCATGGGTTCAATCGCAATGCAAAGACCGTTCTTCAATTGTTTACCGGAACCTTGCTTGCCATAGTTGGGAACTTGAGGGTCTTCATGCATCTCATGACCGATGCCATGACCAACAAACTCTCGAACCACTCCGTAACCACTCTTCTCGCAGTGAGTTTGAACTGCATAACCAATGTCTCCTAAACGATGACCGGCAATGGCTTGTTCAATACCCAAATAGAGGGACTGTTTTGTCGTGGAAAGCAAATCGCGAACTTCTTGCTTAACCTCTCCAACACAAAACGTGTAGCAGGAGTCTCCGCAGAAACCATCAATGAATGTACCACAATCAACCGAAACAATGTCACCATCTTTCAATGGTTTATCATCGGGAATGCCATGTACAACGACCTCATTTACCGAAGTACAGATAGAGGCGGGAAACGGATCACCGTAGGGATTGGGAAAACCCTTGAAAGTGGGAACCGCACCATGGTCGCGGATGAATTGTTCAGCCAAGGTGTCCAACTGACGGGTCGTGACACCCGGCTCAACAATTTTTGCTATCTCACAGAGTGTAGCGCTTACCAACAAATTGGCTTTACGCAACAACTCTATCTCATCGTCTGTTTTAAGATAAATCATTCAGACTTTCAAACTTTAATAGGCAGCCATGTTGCTTGAACGCTGACGCACGTGACCTGAATTTAACAGACCATCGTAGTGGCGAACCAACAAATGACTTTCAATCTGCTGCAATGTGTCCAAAACCACACCCACAAGAATCAACAGGGAAGTGCCCCCGAAGAACTGTGCAAACTCCTGCTTAACTCCCAACACACCGGCAAAAGCAGGCATGATGGCAATCAACGCAATGAAGAGAGAACCGGGAAGAGTGATGTGACTCATCACTGTATCCAAATAGTCGGCTGTGGGTTTTCCAGGTTTAACACCGGGAATGAAACCATTGTTACGCTTCATATCTTCCGCCATTTGAACAGGGTTCAGAGTGATGGCAGTGTAGAAGTATGTAAATGCAATGATAAGGAACACAAACACAAGATTGTAAAGCACACTCGTGTGATCAAGGAACTGATTGAGGAACCAGCTTCCTCCATCCTTAGTTGCCGTTTGTGCAAGCGTCAAAGGAATGAACATAATCGCTTGAGCAAAGATGATAGGCATCACATTAGCTGCGAAGAGTTTCACAGGAATGTATTGACGAGCACCACCAATCGCACGATTACCTTCGACACGCTTAGCATATTGAACAGGAACTTTTCGAGTGGCCTTAACCAAAGTGATTGCCAAGCCCATCACAAAGAGGAGAGCAATAATCTCAAAAAGGAACTTGATGAGACCACCACCTTCGGCACCACTTAATGCAGTAACAAATTCTTGACCAAAAGCAGCAGGCATACGAGCAATGATACCAATCATAATGATTAAGGAAACGCCGTTGCCAATGCCTTTGTCAGTGATTCGTTCACCTAACCAAAGAATGAACATACTTCCTGCAGCAAGAATTAAAGTGGAAGAAAGCATGAACCAGAAACCATCTCCGACCATGAATGCACCAGAACCTGCAGTCTGGGCTCTCAGGTTAATGAGATATGTCGGTGCCTGGAAAATCAAGATTGCGATAGTCAGCCAACGAGTGTACTGGTTGATTTTTCGTCTTCCACTTTCACCTTCTCGTTGCATTTTCTGGAAATAAGGAACTGCAATTGCAAGAAGCTGAATGACAATCGATGCAGAAATGTAGGGCATAATACCTAACGCAAAGATAGAAGCGTTAGAGAATGCACCTCCCGAGAACATATTCAACAAGGACATCAGACCTTCGCTGGTTTGCTCCTGTAACTTAGCTAAGCGACTGGGATCAATGCCAGGAAGCACAATAAACGAACCGAAGCGGTAAATCGCAACGAAGAGAATTGTGATGAGGATGCGAACTCGCAAATCTTCAATTCTCCAAATGTTCTTGATGGTCTCGATTATTTTTTTCATCGAAATAAAGGGGATTTAGAGTTTGGTGACAGAACCGCCTGCAGCAGTGATGGCTGCTTCGGCAGACTTTGAGAAGGCATGTGCTTCAACAGCGAGTTTTGCTTTCAACTCTCCGTTTCCGAGGATTTTCACAAGCTGCTTTGAAGAAATGAAACCGGCATCAACCAATTCGGCAACGTCAATCTTCTCAAGGTTCTTAGCTTCTGCCAGACTTTGCAACAGTCCAAGATTGATGGCCTTATATTCCACACGATTGATGTTTTTGAAACCAAACTTGGGAACACGGCGCTGCAAAGGCATCTGACCACCTTCGAAACCAATCTTCTTGCTATAACCAGAACGCTGCTTGGCACCCTTGTGACCGCGGGTAGAGGTTCCGCCCATGCCAGAGCCGGGACCACGACCAATGCGCTTGCGAGAATGAGTAGAACCCTCAGCAGCTTTTAAAGTATGTAATTTCATAAAACTTCTATTATTCAAATTATTCAATGACCTTTACTAAGTGCTGAACCTTACGAATCATTCCGCGAATGACAGGAGTGTCTTCTTTCTCGACGATTCGATTCATCTTTTTAAGCCCAAGAGAATCAAGCGTACTCTTTTGGTCTTTGGGAGCACCGATACGGCTCTTTACTTGCTGTATTTTAATCGTTGCCATAGTTTTTATCCTCTGAATACTTTTTCCAAAGATACACCACGTTGTTGTGCAACGGTACGTGCATCACGCATTTCACTCAAAGCAAGAATTGTTGCCTTTACAAGATTGTGAGGGTTGGAAGAACCTTTGGATTTCGCCAAAACGTCTTTTACACCAACACTTTCAAGAACGGCACGCATGGCACCGCCTGCTACAACTCCGGTACCTTCGGAAGCCGGAAGAATCAAAACTTCAGCACCACCGAAACGAGCCGCTTGTTCATGAGGCACGGTTCCTTTGATGACGGGAACTTTCACAAGGTTCTTTTTGGCTGCTTCTACGCCTTTAGCAATGGCTGCGGTAACTTCACCTGCTTTGCCAAGACCGTAACCAATAACGCCTTTTCCGTCACCCACAACTACAATTGCAGCGAAAGTAAACGTGCGGCCACCCTTGGTTACCTTAACTACACGATTGATAGCAACCAGTCTATCTTTTAATTCTTCTGCGTTAACGTTTATTCTGTTTGCCATAATCTTTAGAATTTAAGTCCACCTTTACGGGCACCTTCTGCAACTTCCTTGACGCGACCGTGATAAAGATATCCGTTACGGTCAAAAACTACTTCAGTAATACCGGCAGCAATGGCCTTCTGAGCTACTACTTCACCCACCTTGGCTGCTTGCTCTTTCTTAGGCATGGCTTCCATTCCTAAAGAAGAAGCAGACACGAGGGTAGATGAGTTTTCATCGTTAATAATTTGAACGTAGATCTGCTTGTTGCTTCTGAAGACAGACAGACGGGGACGTGCTGCTGTTCCAGAAATCTTATTGCGAACGCGATATTTGATTTTTACGCGTCTTTGTTCTTTCTTTGTTGTCATAATCTGAATGAATTTAATTACTTAGCACCGGCGGACTTACCAGACTTACGACGAATCTGTTCGCCCAGATAAAGAATACCTTTACCCTTATAAGGTTCAGGCTTGCGGAAAGAACGAATCTTTGCACAAACAAGACCAAGAAGTTGCTTGTCGGCAGATTCCAAACAGATGTAAGGATTCTTGTTTCTTTCAGACTTGGTCTCAACCTTGATTTCGGGCGGCAACTGAAGGAAGATGCTGTGCGTGTAACCCAAGGAGAACTCAACCAAGTTGCCCTGATTGGAAACACGATAACCGACACCTACCAATTCCATTTCTTTCTTATAGCCCTCGCTGACACCAACGACCATGTTGTTCACCAAAGCACGATAGAGACCATGGAAAGCCTGTTTCTGCTTCTGTTCAACAGTGTCATTGTTTTCATCAATGCTGAAAGTAATCGTATTATTATCGATTGTGACGATGATGGAAGGATCAACAAACTGACTGAGCTCACCCTTCGGTCCTTTTACGGACACTACATTATCCTTCATGGTGACAGTAACACCAGCAGGAATGTTAATCGGCAATTTACCTATTCTAGACATTATGTTTCTCCTTGATTAATATACGTAACAAAGAACTTCACCGCCAATCTTCAAATCTGCAGCGGCTTTATTTGTCATCACACCTTTGGAGGTGGAGATGATGGCAATACCTAAGCCATTAATTACACGAGGCATATCACGGTAGCCGGTATATTTACGCATACCGGGACGTGAAACACGAGTCAAAGACTTAATGGCACTTGTCTTGGTTTTGGCATCATACTTCAAGGCGATTTTGATTGTGCCTTGGGGGCCATCCTCAACAAACTTGTAGTTGAGGATATAGCCTTGGTCGAAAAGGATCTTGGTGATGTCCTTTTTCAAGTTTGACGCAGGGACTTCCACCACACGGTGGTTAGCCTTGATTGCATTGCGCAAACGCGTCAAGAAATCAGCTATAGGATCTGTCATGATTTGTTTAATTAATCGGGACTATCCCGACAATATTAAATAATAAAATTACCAACTTGCTTTCTTTACGCCGGGGATGAGACCGCTGGAAGCCATCTCACGGAACTGGATACGAGACAAGCCGAAGAGACGGATATATCCCTTGGGACGACCGGTGAGTTTGCAACGGTTGTGCAAACGGATGGGGTTCGCGTTGCGAGGGATCTTCTGAAGTTTGCGAGCAGCCTCGTAAGCTTCAACCGGATCATTCGACTTATTGACAATTTCCTTGAGGGCTGCACGCTTCGCAGCATATTTTGCTACGAGTTTGGCACGCTTCACCTCACGGGCTTTCATTGATTCTTTTGCCATAGTTTCGAATTAGTTTTTATCGTTTTTGAAAGGGAGACCAAATTCTTTCAGCAAAGCATATCCTTCTTCGTCTGTGGGTGCAGAAGTCACAAAGGTGATGTTCATACCCAAGATTCTGTCAATGGCATCAATATTGATTTCAGGGAAAATGATTTGTTCCTGAATACCGAGAGTGTAGTTGCCACGACCGTCAAGACGAGTCTGAATACCCTTGAAGTCACGGATACGAGGCAATGCAACGCGAATGAGTCTTTCAAGGAACTCATACATTCGTTCACGGCGAAGCGTTACCATGACGCCGATGGGCATTTTCTTACGAAGTTTGAAGTTAGATACGTCCTTGCGAGAAACCGTTGCAACAGCTTTCTGACCAGTGATTGCAGTCAACTCATTGATTGCAACCTCAATGATTTTCTTGTCAGCGGTAGCCATACCCAAGCCCTGGTTAATCACAATTTTCTTCAGGACGGGAATCTGCATTGAAGAAGAATAGTTGAACTGTTTCTTCAAGGCAGGAGCAATACGCTCCTTATATTCTTTCTTAAGTTGTGCAGTATTACTCATTACTTAATCTCCTCACCTGATTTTTTTGCATAGCGAACCAACTTTCCGTTCTCGTCGAGACGACGTCCGATTCTGGTTGCTTTGCCTGTTTTGGGATCTACAACATTTAAATTAGAGATGTGGATAGGTGCTTCAACCTTCACGATGCCACCTTGCGGATTTTTTGCGCTAGGTTTTTGGCTTTTAGAAACCATATTGACACCTTCCACGACTGCACGGTTCTTGCTGACCAGGACTTTTACGACCTTACCGGTTTTTCCTTTGTTATCGCCGGCATTAACAATGACCGTGTCACCTTTTTTGATATGTAACTTGCTCATTACTTATGAATCTTGTTTAAAGTACCTCGGGTGCCAAAGACACAACCTTCATGTTTACAGCACGGAGTTCGCGGGCAACCGGACCGAAGATACGACTTCCCCTTAATTCACCGGCGTTGTTCAACAAAACACAAGCATTATCATCGAAGCGGATGTAGGAACCATCAGCGCGACGAATTTCCTTTTTGGTACGAACAATCAGTGCCTTTGATACGGTACCTTTTTTGATATCGCTGGAAGGGATGACGTTTTTGACAGTAACGACAATAACATCTCCCACAGAGGCATAGCGTCTTCTTGTTCCGCCGAGCACACGGATGCAGAGTGCTTCACGAGCGCCACTGTTATCCGTTACAGTTAATCTTGACTCTGTCTGTATCATAATTACTTAGCTCTTTCTACAATTTGTACAACTCTCCAACGCTTTGTTTTGCTCAAGGGTCTAGTTTCCATGATGAGCACGGTATCACCGACTTGGCAATCGTTCTTTTCGTCATGAACGTGATACTTTTTAGTTTTGGAGACAAACTTACCGTAAATGGGGTGTTTTTCTTTGAACTTAGCAGCAACAACAATGGTCTTATCCATTTTATTGCTAATAACGACACCCTGTCTTGTTTTTCTTAAATTTCTAGCTTCCATCTGGACCATTATTATTTTTGAAGTTCAATTTCTCTCAGCACAGTTTTCATTTTAGCAATCGTACGACGTGCTTCCTTAATCTGTGCAGGATTTTCCAGAGGAGAAATGCTGTGGTTGAGCAGCATTTGGTTGTATTTTGCAACCTCGTCGTTAATACGCTCTGAGAGTTCGGCTGCAGGAATCTGACGGATTTCTGAAATTTTCATGCTTAGGCGTTTTTGTCGTAGTCGTGTCTAACAACGAATTTTGTGGTAACGGGGAGTTTTTGCGCTGCCAGGCGAAGAGCCTCTTTAGCGATTTCAAAAGAAACACCCTCAATTTCAAAGATAATACGTCCCGGTGTGATGGGGAAAACATATCCTACAGGATCACCTTTACCTTTACCCATACGCACGTCAGCAGGCTTTTTTGTGATGGGTTTGTCGGGGAAGATGCGAATCCAGCTCTGTCCTTCACGCTGCATGTAGCGTGTCATGGCGACACGAGCTGCTTCAATCTGACGTCCAGTGAGCCAGTGTGTGTCAAGGCTTTTGATGCCGAAGCTACCGAAAGCCAACTGGTTTCCTCGCTGTGCGTTGCCTTTGCAGCGACCTTTTTGCGGTCTTCTGTATTTTGTTCTTTTAGGTTGTAACATAATACTCTGAATGAAACGTTTTAGCGGTTACTGTTTCTCTTGTTGCGGAATTTGCGACCATTGTTGCCGAATCCTCCGCGTGCATCCTTTTCTTGGGTAAAGTTGGGTGCCAGGTCGCGTTTTCCATAAACTTCGCCGCGGCAAATCCAAACTTTGATACCGAGGATACCTACTTTAGTCAAAGCTTCACACTGACAGTAGTCAATGTCGGCACGGAGAGTGTGGAGAGGAGTTCTTCCTTCCTTGAACATTTCTTTACGTGCCATTTCAGCTCCGTTCAAACGACCGCAGATCTGCACTTTGATACCTTCTGCTCCCATGCGCATGGCGTTTGCGATGGCCATTTTGATTGCGCGACGGTAGGCGATTTTGCCCTCAACTTGGCGAGCGATGCTTTTACCGACGATAGAAGCATCAAGGTCGGGCTTTTTGATTTCGAAGATATTAATCTGTACGTCCTTGTCGGTGATTTTCTTGAGTTCTTCCTTGAGTTTGTCAACTTCCTGACCGCCTTTACCGATAATGATGCCGGGGCGAGAGGTGCAAACTGTGATGGTGATGAGTTTCGGAGTACGTTCGATGACGATACGAGAAACACTGGCCTTAGCCAGACGGGCATCAAGATATTTGCGAATTTTGCTATCTTCAAGGATGTTTTCTCCAAAGCTACGACCACCGTACCAGTTGGAGTCCCATCCGCGGATGATGCCAAGACGATTGCTGATTGGATTTACTTTTTGTCCCATACCGAATTAATCATTTGTTTTAGTACCCACGAAAAGAGTCACATGGTTTGAACGTTTGCGAATTCTGTATCCACGTCCTTGGGGTGCAGGACGCATTCTTTTGAGTGTAACGCCTTCGTCCACAAAGATTTTAGTGATGAACAATTCGCCATCTTCAGCCTTACGGTCATTCTTCTGTTCCCAGTTAGCGATAGCGGAGCGGAGGAGTTTCTCGACCTGCACGGAAGCAGCTTTCTTGGAGAATCTCAAGGTTCCGAGTGCACGGTTCACTTCCATGCCTCTGACCATGTCCACTACATAGCGCATTTTACGTGGGGAAGAAGGTACATTTTGCAACTTAGCAAAATATTGGGTTTTCAGGGCTTCTTTTCTTTTTTCAGCCGCTAATCTTTTTCTTGCTCCCATTATTTATGTTTGTTTATTTCTTTTGGGTTATACCTGCTTATTTCTTTTTGTTACCGGCATGGCCACCAAACTTGCGAGTGGGTGCGAATTCGCCCAACTTGTGTCCGACCATGTTTTCGGTGACATAAACAGGAATGAATTTGTTTCCGTTGTGAACTGCAACAGTATGTCCGACGAAGTCAGGAGATATCATTGAAGCTCTGGCCCATGTTTTTACCACATTCTTCTTGCCGCTTTCGTTCATGGCAAGAATTTTCTTCTCGAGGGAGACTGCGATATAAGGACCTTTTTTAAGAGAACGACTCATAAATTCTACTTAGATTAAGTGCTTATTACTTTTTACGTCTTTCAATTATGTACTTGCTTGACTGCTTCTTAGGTGCACGTGTCTTGAGACCCTTAGCATACAAGCCGGTACGAGAGCGAGGGTGACCACCGCTTTGACGTCCTTCACCACCACCCATCGGGTGATCAACAGGGTTCATAACGACACCACGGTTGTGAGGACGGCGACCGAGCCAGCGAGAACGTCCGGCCTTACCGGAGCTTTCGAGTGCGTGGTCGGAGTTACCGACGCTGCCGACGGTAGCCTTGCAAGCGCTGAGAATTTGACGAGTTTCTCCTGAGGGAAGCTTGATGACACAGTATTTTCCTTCACGTGAGGTGAGCTGTGCAAAGTTTCCTGCTGAGCGAACCAACACCGCTCCCTGACCGGGACGAAGTTCGATGTTGTGAATCACAGTACCAACGGGAATGTTTTGAAGGGGAAGAGCGTTTCCGACTTCGGGTGCTGCTTCGGCGCCGGAGAGGAGTTGGTCGCCAACCTTCAAACCGTTAGGAGCAATAATGTAACGTTTTTCACCGTCTGCATAGAAAAGCAAAGCGATGCGAGCCGAGCGGTTCGGGTCGTATTCGATGGTTTTCACAACAGCGGGTACACCGTCTTTCTCTCTTTTGAAGTCGATGAAACGATACTTTCTCTTGTGACCGCCGCCGAGATAGCGCATGGTCATCTTACCGGTGTTGTTGCGTCCGCCGGTGGAAAGTTTACCGCAAACGAGAGATTTTTCTGGTACGGATGCAGTAATTTCTTCGAACGTACCAATAATCTTGTGTCTCTGCCCCGGTGTAGTGGGCTTAAATTTACGTACTGCCATTTATTTAGATATTGCTATAAAAATCGATAGTTTCACCTTCTTTCAAAGTGACGATTGCTTTCTTGAAGGCGTTGGTGCGACCTTTCACAAGACCTGAGCGAGTGTAACGAGATTTGTTTTTGCCGGCGTAACGCATGGTGTTCACGCTGACCACGTTCACGTTATACAAAGCCTCAACTTCATTTTTAATCTGAAGTTTGTTAGCCTCAGGACGTACGATGAATCCGAACTGATTCAGTTTTTCGGTAATCCCTGTCATCTTTTCGGTGACGATGGGTTTGATGATGTATGCCATAATTCTACTAAACTTCTAAATTACTTCGTTAAGACTGACTCAATCTGAGAGAGTGCGTTTTCGGTGACAACCACGAGTCCGGCGTCGAGAATGCCGTAGGTGTGGAGGTCAGAGGCGATGGCAACTTTTGCTTTGGGCAAATTGCGAACTGACAAATATACGTTTTTGTCTGCACCGGGCAAAACCATAAGGAATTTTTTGTCGCCAGCCTTGAAATTATTGACGATTTCCAAGAAAGATTTGGTCTTGGGAGCGTCGAAAGTGAAGTCTTCAACCACCACGAGAGCATTGTCTTGCACTTTATAGCTGAGCGCGCTGCGACGAGCGAGGGCTTTCACTTTCTTGTTCAGTTTGATGCTGTAGTTGCGGGGTTTGGGACCGAACACGCGAGCACCACCCACCAGCACGGGAGAGTTGATGTCACCGCGACGAGCGCCGCCGCCACCTTTCTGACGACCGAGTTTGCGAGTAGAGCCGCTCAGTTCGCTTCTTTCTTTGGACTTTGCAGTTCCCTGACGCTGTGCAGCGAGGTAGCGCTTCACGTCGAGGTAAATCACATGATCGTTGGGCTCAATGCCAAATACACTGTCAGCAAGCGTAACCTTACGTCCGGTGTCTTCTCCTTTAATATTGAATACACTAACTTCCATTGCTTACTTCTCAATTATCAAGATTGAACCTTTGCATCCTGCCACAGACCCCTTGATGAGAAGGAGATTGTGTTCAGGAATTACCTTTAACACTTTGAGGTTTTGAGTGGTGACGCGTTCGTTACCCATTTGTCCCGCCATGCGGAGACCTTTGAAAACTTTGGCGGGATAAGAACATGCACCGATGGAACCGGGTTTGCGCAGACGGTCATCCTGACCGTGAGTGCTTTGACCGACACCACCGAATCCGTGACGCTTCACAACGCCTTGGAAACCCTTACCTTTGGAAGTGCCAATAACATCTACGTAAGTAGCGTCGTTGAACAGCTCAACTGTGAGTGTGTCACCGAGATTCAGCTCTTGGTCGAATCCCTTGAATTCAGCCAAGTGACGCTTGGGAGCCACACCAGCTTTCTTGAAGTGTCCCATCATGGGAGCGGAGGTGTTCTTCTCCTTGGCATCCTGGAAACCAAGCTGAACGGCTGCATAGCCATCTTTCTCGACAGTCTTAATCTGCGTCACGACGCAAGGACCTACTTCGATAACAGTGCATGGTACGTTTTTACCCTCGGCACTGAACACGGAAGTCATTCCGATTTTTTTACCTAATAATCCTGGCATTTCAGTCTTATATTATTATTGAAAAAGATTTATTTTCTTCTCCGTCGCCCAAACCCGCGCAGCGGGAGGGTCGGAAGGTTATTGCTAACCGCGGCTTGAAAGCCTCAAAACAAAGCAGTTATCTGACGTTTCCTACTTTTTCGGAGTGCAAAGGTAGGCATTTCTGAATTAACAGCAAACATTGCGCCGTGTTTTTTTGAATATTTCTTTCATTTTCTGCATTTTCGCACAAAGTGCAAGGCACACGGGGATGTTTGCAAGAAGATTTGCCGCTCTGAAGCGGCGTGGAATTGCGCGAACTGAAGCGGAGATTCATTTTTTGAGGAAAATATGGCGGTTTTGCGCGCCGATTTCGTAATTTTGTGATATGATTCGTGCAATCTGCACGCCGTGGCAACATTTCTGCGTGCCGTGGCGTCATTCTTTCACGCCGGAAAGTCGTTCTTTTCTAAGGAGTTGTCATTTTTTCCTTGGGAGGCGTTGGTTTACGCTCGCCAGCGAAAGCATTTTCACTCGCCTGCGAAAACATTTGCGCTCGCCTGCGAAAAAGCTTACGCTCGCCAGCGAAAAACAACGAAGGTAAGGACAGAAATAACAAGTCGCCGGACAGGAATGACAAAGTTTGCTCCAAAAAAAAGAGTTTAGATACTCGCAGCATCCTTCTTTTTTCAAACAATTTCAAACAAAGCAACCGTTTTCACACCATTCAAGCGAAATTTTCATCAAGTCAAAACAGAAAAATATGTATTACGACATTACTACCAGACCGGGGTTAGGAAAAAATGAGAACAATTATGTTGTAGAGCCCGTCTGCGACGGTGTTTTCACTTTGGAGGACCTTTGTCGTTACGCCACGCACGCCACGGCGCTCACGGCGGCTGACATGAAGGCGGCGATGACCGTTCTCGCCGAAGCGACGGCTGAGGCGCTCGCCATGGGGAAACGCGTGAACTACGAAGGGTTCGGCTCGTTTTCGCTGAAACTGACCGCCGACGTCGTACTCGGCGACACCGACGAGAAGGTCGGGAAGAAAGTGCGCGTGAAGGACGTGAACTTCCGCCCCGCCAGGCAGTTGATGGCAGAGTTCGCGACGATGAGTTTCCACCGCACGCCGACGCCGCGTCCCTATCAGTGGGACGAGCAACCGAAGGACTACGCCGCGCGTCTCGCCGCCTACTTCCGCGAGCACGACGTGTTGCGCAGTGTCGATGCCGAGCGGCTTTGGCATTGCCGTCGCACGAAGGCTTGCGCCCTGCTGAAAGCGTTTTGCGAGCAGGGTTTGATTCGCAACGCGGGAACTGCCCGTGCGCCGTTCTACGTGGCGAGCGAAGGACTTTCCGAGTAGCGTTCTTGGGGACGTGTTTGCTCAGATGGGTTTGCGGAGTGTTCAGTTTGCGCGTCGGAGACGGCGGATTTGTCCGGCATAGACGAGCAGCGAGAGGAGAAAATAGGCGACTGTCTGAATCCAAAGTCCGACATATTCTCCCGAAACGTCGCGAAGGGATGCGCCGCAGCCCATGATGCGAACATAACCGTTCATGCCGAAGGTGGAAGGGAAGAGATGGGAAACGTGTTTCCAAAAGGCGGGCATGGCGGAGCCGGGCCACGAGATGCCGGAAAGGAAGAGCAGCGGAACGGAGAGAGAGACAAACAACATGATGCAATCCTCGCGGCGCCACACCAGGGCGGAGAGCGTCATGGACATGAAGATGCACGCCAACAGGAAGGGCGTTAGGAATGCGAGAAAGGTGGGAAAACGTCCCAGTTGGGGAAGGCCGAAAAGCGGAGTGACCACCACGCACATGTAAATCCCAATGAGCCAGTAGAGCAAGAACCAGAAGAGCATCTTCCCGATGAGGATGGTGAGCGGATTACGGCGGGAGAGCCCCGGGGGCAGAAGACTTCCGCAAAACTTTTCACGACTGTTGCCTGCAGCCATACCGATGCCGAGGAAGAGCGTTTGCTGAATGATGAGCATGAGCACGGGCGGAATGAGGAAAGCGGCAAATCCGTTTTGAGGATTGTAGAGTGCGACCTCTTCATAGTCAATCGGCATCCGCGCGATTTCCTCTTCGCGGTCGGTGGACGCCGGGAGGTGGCGGTCCACCTTGATGTCCTTGTTCATCTCCAAAGAGACATTGGTCGTGGTGAGCAGGAGGCTTTTGTAGTAGAGCATGGAACTCATGTCGCAGTAGAGACCGACATGTGTTTGTTCTCCGAGCCAAAGATCACGAGTGAAGGACGAGGGAATGCGGATGACGCCTCGAATCTCTTGTCGTTTCATCAGCTCCTGCGCTTCGCTCATGTCGGTGCATTCGGCGACGATGCTGACGTCCGGCGAGGCATCAATTTTCCGAATCATCTCCCGACTCAGCGCCGTGTGCGAATCATCGACGACGGCGGCAGGCACTTCACGCACCACTTCATTGGTATATACGTAGGAATAAAGCAAAGGATAGGCGAGCGGAACGAACAGGACGAAAATTAGGATTCCTTTGTCGCGGAAAACGGTGGTCAGTTCGCGATGCCAAATTTGAATGATGTTCGTGATGGGGTTCATGAGATGGAGAAGCAGATGCCGAAGAGGGTTCGTCAAGGGATATACTTATATTTCAAGAAAGCGGCACGATAGCGCCAAAGCACCGTACAGGGAAGCAAAAGAAAAGTCAGCAATGCCACGACGGAGGACCAAACGTAAAGAATGGAAAAACCGTTCAGAGCTTGGTTCACGTAAATCAGATAGTAGTGACGGAGCGGAAAAAGCCAAGCCAGCGTTTGCAGACAAGGAGCCATGGCAGAGACGGGATAGGTGAAGCCCGCCAGTGAAAACGACAAAATGCCCCAAAGCGAACAGAGACACATGGACAGCCGCATCTGACCGATGAACGCGCCAAAGAGAAAGACGCCGAAAGACTGAGCCGCCAGCACGGTGACAATGCCCAAGAGCATCATCGGAAGAATGCCGCTTTGGCAGGGGAAGGCAAGGAACTTGTAGAAACAGACGTCATAGAAAACAAAGAT
Source organism: Alloprevotella sp. (assembly GCA_051868855.1). Lineage (GTDB taxonomy): Bacteria > Bacteroidota > Bacteroidia > Bacteroidales > Bacteroidaceae > Alloprevotella. Next base: position 17,799 of record JBJEAG010000325.1, read on the forward strand.
GAGCGAAAACAATGCCGTTTGCGGAAGCAGTTTTCCCGCCAGCGCCACGGTCGAGGAATTTCCGCTCAGCGCATAGAGTTCTTTCTGTCGGTTCGTTTTCCATTCCAAACCGATGGTGTAGGTTGTGGAAAGCATGACGAGAAGAATCAGAATGCCGGGCAGGAGGATGTTGTTCAGATAGACCGAGTAGTCCAAATGCGGATTTCCTTGCGGGTGCGTTTCCACCACGATGGGCTGGATGATGCCCATGGCTTCGCGTTCCGTTTTCCCGCGGGCATAGAGATTCTCCCGCGTCAGCGCCAACCCGGAAAGCTCGCAAGCATAGCGCAAATCCTTCATGAGAAGCGTTCCCGGGACAAAGTAGGTGTCGTTCGTGAAAAACGAAAGCTTCGGCTGGCGGTTGGCGATGGCTTCCTCCGTCAGTCCCTGCGGGATGTGGAAGAACCCGTATATCTCCCCTCGCTGCATGGCTTTTCTGGCTTCGCTGAAGTTCGCATAACGTTCCACAATTTCCGTTTCCTCCATGGAACCGAGAATGCGACCGACGGTGCGAGTGACGTAGGTGTCATCTTCATCGACCATTCCGGCAGGCAGTTTGGTTGGAAGCCCGTCGCTCATGAGCGTGGTGAAGAAAACGATGCAGACGATGGGAGCGACAATCATGGTGAAGAGGAACAGCGGACGATGGGCAAAGATGCGCAGTTCGCGCCGAAAGATTCGGTTCAGCCGGCTTCCGACGTCGTTCGCTTGTTGAAAGAATGGTCTCATGAATGAAAAAATTAAAAGGGATGTTCTGTGTGCAGAATGTGAAACGCTCTTTCATCGTTCCATAACAGCCGACATGCCGCTGCGAGCATCCTTCAAGTCTTGAGGACGGAGCGGCACGGCTCTCACCTCAAACGTTTTGAGGTCAAAACCGTCGAGCGCCTTTGTAGCTTTCCAAACAGCGAAAGTGCCAACGTCCTTCAGACGACTGATGCGTACGGGAATGCGTTTGTCGAAGGCAGGCAGATAAACCTCCGTCTCCGTGCCGACCGTCAAACCCGGCAGCAGGTCTTCCCGAACGTTGAAGGTAATCCACGTGTCGTTCGTGTTTGACACGTTCATGATGGGAGCCCCCGTGCCGACCAGTTCGCCAAGTTCCGGAAAGATTTCGGTGACGATGCCGTCGGCAGTGGCAAGCAAGACCGTCTCCTCCACGTAAGACTCCACTTCCGAAATGGCACTGCGTGCTCGTTGCATCTGAGCGCCGGCAGCCGTCTTGTCCTCCACGCGGGAGCCGTTCACCGCCATGTCATATTGCGAACGAGCGGCTTTCTCCGTTGCCGCCATGGCATCGAAGTTTGCCTGCGCCTCGTCCCTTTTCTGCTCCGCCATGACTCCGCTTTCAAAAAGTCGCTGCATGCGGCGGTAGGTCTTCTCCGCCACGTCCAATCCGGCGCGCGCCTTCTGCCAAGATTCGTAAGCCTGTTGCACCTGTTCCGAGCGTGTTCCTTTATGCACCTTTTCCGACTGTGCTTGTGCGGCGGCGAAGGCTGCCTTTGCCTGCGAGAGTTTGGCGTGCAGTTCCGGTGCTTCGAGAATGACAAGCGTGTCTCCACACTTCACACGGTCTCCCTCGTGAACCCGAATCTCGCGAATGCGCGCCGGCACTTTGCTCGACAAACGATAGTCTGTCATCTCCACTTGCCCCTCAATGACTTCGGGACGTTCGGGCAGAGAGAGACCTGCCACGATGGTCACCGTGATGACGCCGACCAGCACCAGCGCAGCAATCAGAATGACGGTAAAGTTCTTGTTCTTGTTCTTTTTCATGCTTTATGTTCTTTTTATTGGTTGTCTGTCAGGGACGGGCGAAGGAATCGTTCAGCGTTCCCAAAGATTGTTTCAGATAGAGATCGGCGAGTCTGAGATCAATGCGGGAAGAGACAAGTTCAGAACGAGCGGAAAGCCAGGCGGTCTGTGCTTCGAGTACGTTGCTAACGGGAATGACACCCTCTTGCAGTCCCAAGTTCGCATGGCGCAGATTCTCGTCCGCTTCCTCGCAACTCCGAACGGCAGTGTTCAGTCTTTCCGTCGCCTCCGACATCTTCAGCCGATTGCGGTTCACTTGCAGTTCTACCTTCTCCCGCGTCTCCTCCAGTTCCAAACGGGCAATGCTTTCTTTCACCTTTGCCGCCCGCACTTTGTGGATTCGCTCGCCGGAGGTCAACAACGGGATGTTCACCACAACACCCACGTTCCACATACCTTTAAATCTCCGTTCAAAACTGTTGAACACTGAAGGATTCGTTCCTGCCCAGCCGCCGGTTAGCGCCACCGTGGGCAAAGACTCCGCCCGCGTCAGCCGTATTTTCTCCTTCCAAATATCGGCAGAGAGTCTCAGTGCCTGCAACTCGGGACGAAGCGCAAATGCAGCTTGCACGTCTGTTTCCACATCCGTCACGAGCAACGGGAGAGTATCCGATTCCTCGTCGGTTACTCCTACCTCGGCGTCGAGAGGAAGACCGCAGACTTGGCAGAGCATCATACGGGCAAGCGAAAGTCCATTGTCAATTTGAATACACGACACCTTAGCCTCGTTCACCTTCACCTTCACACTGAGACCGTCAGCCTTCGTTGCCACACCCTCAGCAATCATCTGCTGAATGTCGTTGTCAAGCGTTTGAACCAGTTCGAGATAACCTTCCGCTAACTTCTTCTTGCTGTTCAACAACACAATGCGCCAATAGGCTTCATCCACTTCGACGATGACTCCTTGCAAGGTTGCGTCGCGTTTTTGTTCCGCAATCTGTTGCGCCAGTCCCGTAATTTGATGATAGGCGGCAATCTTCCCTCCCATATAGAGCGGCTGTGTCAGCGTCACCGTCGCTGTTCCCATGTTGCGGGTGTCAGTGTGAAGCGCTTCGACCAGACTTTGTCCGAACTCGTCAAGTGCGCCAACCATACTTTCCGGAAGGGCGAGCGATGAACCAAGAACGGAGCCGGCATGACTCAGTCCCGCTTTTTGTCCGTCGCTGAGCAGAGAAAACTCACGACTTGTGTGGAGATAGGCACCGACGGCGGACACGCGAGGAAGAAACTTCGTGGTGGAGACTTTTCGCTCGCAGGCGGCGATTTGCTGATTCAGGTCCGCCATGCGCAGATCTTTGTTGTGACGGATGGCAAGCGTGCGGCAACTGTCAAGCGACAGGGGTTGTGACTGCGCGGTGCCATTCCCTGCCAACAGCAGGAAGAAAAAAGTGAGGGAGAATTTTTTCATCTTGAGATAATCTTTACATCCGATTTGAAAAGCAAGAATCACGGTCGATTCGGCAACCGCGAAATGTTCATTCTTCATTTCTTGTTTTCAACGGTGCAAAGTTCGGAGGAAAACGGGGTGGAAAAAGGTGCGCATCAAGGATGATTTGTCTGTTTTGACGGATTAATCTTGTCAGAGAAAAAGGAAAACCATTAATTTGCCACAAAAATTGTCGGATTTACGGGATTAACCGTAACAAAGACGATTTTCTTTAGGTTATTCTAAAACGTTCTCTCTAAACATTAGTAAGATGGAGCCTATCGGAATCACAATCAAACAGCTCAAGGCGCAAATGTCAAGCCATGCGGTCTGCTTCCGCAATGACCTCATCATCAGTGACCACGTCGAACAATTGGAACTGTTTCAACATTCCTGCCGGATGTGCGCAACTCTCGTTTTGTTCTCGCTGGGCGGAGAAGTGGACTTCAGCATCAACCTGAAACGCTATCGCCTCACAAGCGACACTTTGGTCGTGGCACTGGCAGGGGATATCGTCAGAATTCACTCGGTCCAAGCACCGGAAGCGTACGCTATCTTAATTTCTTCGGACTATTTGGAAGACCTTCAGATTGACTTCACGTTGCGCACGGGCTTCTTCATCAACATCCGCGACAATGCCGTCATCCATCTCCCTCATGAAGAACTGACAGCCATTGCGCCCTACTATCCTCTACTGAAAAGAAACATGCTTGGCAATCATCCGGAGAACGCAGAAGTGCTGAGGGGACTGGTGAACGCATTTTCTTACACTGTCATATCTTTCATGAGAACCTATTGTGAAAGAAACGAGGAACCGAAACGCGGCATGGGCACGCGGAAACAATGGATTTTCAATAAATTCATGGAACTCCTCAAACAGCATCACTGCTCGGAACGCCGCGTCAGTTTTTACGCCGAAAAGATGTGCCTCACGCCCAATCATCTCTCATGTGTCTTGAAAGAATATAGTGGAAAGAATGCCACGGAATGGATTGATGAGTATGTCGTTCTTGAAGCACGAATCATGTTGACGAATACGAAAATGACAATTCAAGAGATTGCCTACAGACTAAACTTCTTGACACAATCTGCTTTCGGAAAATATTTCAAACTGCACACGAGAGTGAGTCCCCGCCACTACCGCCTTACATTTGGCACAATTGAATAGCAGTGGAAGAAGAATAAAAGAAAGAGGGAACTATAACGACAATGCTACGACGTGAGTAAACTCCTAACATGATGCTCATGCGGGCATAGATCAAAAGAGTGTTCTCCGCGTCATCGGCGAAGAACACTCTTTCTTGTCTCAAGAACTGAGATTGATGTTTTCACTTGGTTCAATTTGCCCAAAGTTCGCTGTCCCAGGGTCCGCGTTTGTCGGAAAGGGAGTTTGCTCCGGATTCCATGTCGCCGGAATCGTTGATGATGGTCACGCCGCCGCTGGTGGCGAGCATGCCTTCCGACTTGATTTGAATGAAGTTCGCATGGGGAGCAATATATGTTTTCCTTTTCATCTCTTTGATTTTTATGGGTTAATTAGTTTGCAAGGATTTTCTTTCCGCCCTTCACGTAGATTTGTCCGGGGGCGGGTTTCATGATTTTTCTGCCGAAGAGGTCGTAGAGTTCGCTTTGAGACTCGTTTTCAAAGACAGACTCAGCCGCGATGCCGGTCTGCACGTCGTCCGCTCCGAGACGAAGAATGGAAAGGGTGCCTGCGGGCACGGCAAGGTAGGCTTTGTGAGCAGCGAAGGCTGCCCCAGAGAGGTCAAGCAGTTTGAAGACGGCATTGTTTTCCGCATCCTTGGTGAAAACGTAGAGCGTGTTCTCCCCGGCTGACGGCAGTCCGGAAGCAACTTGGGGTTGCAAAAGATTATTGGTGAAGTCGGCAAGTTCTGTGTTTGTCTGCTCTTCGGTAGCGTTCACGGCATAGAGCACAGCGGAAGAGGCGGTGGCACTTCTCAGAATGACGCCTTGATTGGCGGGAATGGCATTGGAAGAAGTGGCATGAAGCGTGGCTTTGTCGCCGGAAACGGTGACGGTACATACGGAAACGTCGCTCGGAGCCTCCACTCTTTCGTCAGCGCTGAAAGTGGCGACATTGCTGACGTTGGCTGTGGAGGAAAGATTGACACTGTAGGGTTTGACAAGGGTCACGGAACGAAGTGAAGCAAAGCAACCGTCTGCAACGTTCTTGGTCAGTTTCACACTGAAACAAAGCGTTCCGTTGCTTACTCCTTTTCCAAGCAGCGCCCATTCTGAAAAGTTTTCCGGATTCTTGTTGATGTCGCCGCTCACACTTGCAAAGTCTGTGAGAGTTTCGGTAGTAGCGCCGTTCTTTGCGGAAAAAGTGAAGTCGCGATGAACCGTTGCGGACTGAACTCCGCCCCCGCTCGTCACGGCTCTTACGTCCATCTTCACTTTGTTCAGAAGAAAGTCTGCACTCAAGCCGGTGATGTTGAAAAGAAATTCCATGGAATCGTCCAAACCGTTGCCGTAGGCGGCAGGGGCTAAGATGGAGGAATTGATTGCGCTGCCGGACGTCATGAAGTTCAAAGTAGTTCCGTCTTTCTTGGTCACCGAAACCAACGTAGCGGAGACTCCGCTGATGGTGCTGCCGTTTTCGTCAGCAACGTTCACGGTGACGGAAGCGACATCAGCTCCCGTCCTGTTGAAAGTTAGTTTAAGCTCATCGTAGGCTTGTGCAATTTGAAAGGATGCAAAGCCTAAAGCAAGAATTAAAGTAGATTTTTTCATATTCTCCTTTTTTGATAAGTTCTCGAAAGTGAATGACTCGCTGTGGTTAACCGCTGCAAGTTTACAGACTCTACACAAAAAGAAAAAACACGCTTGCCGGAATTTTTCTTCGCGAGGAACTATGTAACAATCCTTGGTAATTTCAGAAAATAAATGGAGAACCTCTTTTCGAACTTTGGGGTATATATTGCAAAAAACTCCCCGCAAAACGCAGGGAGTTTTTTAGAACTTATATTCTCTATATGCCAGAAGGAGAGACTACACCTTGATTTCAACTTCTACGCCGCAAGGCAATTCAAGTTTCATCAAAGCATCCACGGTCTTGGAGGTAGAGCTGTAGATGTCGATGAGACGCTTGTAAGAAGAAATCTGGAACTGTTCGCGGCTCTTCTTGTTGACGAAGGTGGAACGGTTCACGGTGATGATGCGCTTGCGAGTGGGGAGAGGAATGGGTCCGCTCACCTGAGCACCTGTGGCACGAACGTTTTTCACAATCTTCTCGGCAGATTTCTCGACGAGAGTGTGGTCGTAGCTTTTCAGCTTGATACGAATTTTTTGACTCATTTTGTTGGTATTTGTATTTGCTTTGCGCCATCGGGAATAAGAGTCATTCGTTATTCCCGACGCGCCGAAGCAGATTAGAAAAGTTTTTTTACTTGATGAGATCTACGCGACCCTTAACTTCTTCAAGCACGGCACGAGCAATGCTGGAGGAAACGGGAGCGTGGTGGTCATACTGCATGGAGCTGGTGGCACGACCGGAAGTGATGGTGCGGAGAGCAGTTACATAACCGAACATCTCTGCGAGAGGCACTTGAGCCTTCACGATGCGAGCACCGCTGCGGCTGCTTTCCATGCCTTCCACCTGACCACGACGTTTGTTCAAGTCGCCAATCACGTCACCCATGTTTTCCTCGGGAGTAACTACCTCAAGTTTCATGATGGGCTCCATGAGGACGGGACCTGCCT
>JBJEAG010000326.1:0-6544 GCA_051868855.1 Alloprevotella sp.
TCGTTGCTATCGGATTCGGGCTTGGTCATGTACTTCAGTACACTCCCTGCGCCCTTATCCTCAGCGCCTTGCATCTTAACCATTCTGACACGCCTTCGAGGGTGAAGCCAAAATCTTCATTTTGACACACCTCCCACGCCTTGGACGAAGGCAAAAGTGGGAGTACAGGATTTGTCGCAGTCTCAATCGTGCTCAACGTTTCCACATCATGATGAGGCTGCCTGCCACAATCAGGAACGTGCCAAGGAGCGTGCGGAGGTCGGCAGGTTCTTTGAGAAACACCATGGCTAAAATCACGGTGAAGACCACGCTGAGTTTGTCAATCGGCGCGACCATGGAGACGTTGCCCGTCTGGAGGGCTTTGAAATAGAAAAGCCAGGAAAGCCCTGTCGCCACGCCGGACAAGAGGAGGAAGACCCAAGTGTGAGAAGGCAGGGTGCGAATCATGCGTCCTTCATGGGTGAACCAAACGATGCCCCATGTCAGCAGCAGAATGAAAAACGTGCGAATCGCCGTGGCAAGATTCGAGGGCACGCCGCTGACGCCCACTTTCGAGAATAGGGCGGTCAGTGCGGCGAAGAAAGCAGAAAGCAAAGCATAATATTTCCACATAGTTTCTCGTTTTTAGGAATAGGACTGGCAAATTTACGTGTTGCGCTCATGAAACTCTTGATTGTCGAAGACGAAAAGCGATTGTCGGACAGCATCGTGACCTATCTTGAAGAAGATGACTGCTTGTGCGAGCAGGCGTTCACCCGTGCTGAGGCGAATCTCAAGGTGGGGTGTTATGAATATGACATCGTGCTGCTCGACCTCATGCTTCCCGACGGGAGCGGCTTGGACGTGTTGCGGAAAATCAAGAACGTTGCGCCGCGCACCGGCGTCATCATTGTGTCAGCCAAGGACTCCACGGACGACAAGGTGGAAGGGCTGCGCCTCGGTGCCGACGACTATCTGGCAAAACCGTTTCATCTCTCCGAACTGGGGATGAGAATCTTTGCCTTGATGCGCCGAAAGGACTTCACGGGCAACAATCTTGTGCGTGCCGGGCGCCTTTCCATCGACCTTTTGGGAAAGCACGTCGCGGTGGAGGGCATTCCGCTCGCGCTGACCAAGACGGAATATGAACTCCTCCTTTTTCTCTTCCGCAACTCGCAGCGCGTGGTTTCCAAAAGTTCGCTCGCCGAACATCTGAGCGGAGACATGGCAGACCTGCTGGATGACTTCAACTTCGTCTATGCTCACATCAAAAATCTCAAAGCCAAACTCGCCAAAGCCGGACTGAAGGACTGCATCAAGACGGTCTATGGCATGGGCTACAAATGGAGCGCCGAGGAACTGTGAGTCCTCCCTTTCTTTGTTGTTTTTCAATCTTCAAACGATGAAACCCACGAAATCGCTGCTTTCCAAAACACAAACCGCCTTCTTGTTCTGCATGTGCGGTGTCTTTCTCGTGCTCGCGCCGTTTTTCTATTTCCTCACCGTGCAGTTTTATGCGGAGGACATGATTGAACTCGTGGAAGCCTTTCAACGCGGCGGGGAGATTCCCGCGCTCGACCTTCAAAGCGACGTGGCAGAGGGAATGATGTGGCAAACGCTCTCCGTTCTGTTCGCCTCGGGTGCTGCGCTCTTCATCACCGTCCGCTTGCTGGCGCGTCGCTTGTGGATTCCCTTCGACGACACACTGCGGAAGACGGAGCAGTTCAATCTCGTCAGCGGAGATTTGCCGAAGTTCATGGAGACCGATGTCAAGGAGTTCCGGCGTCTGAACGACTCTCTCTCGGGCATCATGAAGAAGCATGCCGAGGCGTTCCGAATGCAGAAGGAGTTTTCGGAGAATGCTTCCCACGAACTCCAAACCCCTCTCGCCGTCATGCGCGGCACGCTGGATTTGCTGCTTCAGGAAAACATGACGGAGGGGCAGATGCGGCTCGTGGGCGAACTGCAACGTCAGACTTCCCGCATGGAAAAACTGAACCGCAATTTGTTGCTGCTCGCCAAGATTGACAGCGGGCAATATGATGCGGCGGAGGACGCTGACGTGGCTGACGTTCTCTCGGAACTCGACCGCTTCTTCCGCGAATTGCAGGGCAGGGACGTGATGCGGGTGGAGGACCGGCGCGATGCTCCTTTCCGCACGGTGCGCGCCAATTCCGTGTTGCTGGAATCCATGGTGAAGAACCTCGTCATCAACGCCGTGCGCCACGGTGCGCCGGAAGAGAAAGTGCGCGTGGTCTTGGAGAACGACCGACTGAGCGTCAGCAACGCCGCCCCCGACGGAAAGCCCTTGGACAAGTCCACGTTGTTTCGTCGTTTTTCCGGCAGCAAAGGCGACAGCCACGGTCTGGGACTCGCCATCGTTCGCTCCATCTGCCGCTTCCACGGCTGGACTGTGGACTATGATTTCCTCGACGGCGTGCACTGCTTCACCGTCATCTTTCGTCCGTCGCGGCGGGGATGACCACGACCGCGAAGTCTCCCACCGTCTTCGTTTCGTAGCCTCGGAATTGCGGAAGGAAAGACGTTCGTGTCAAAACCAGACACGGCGCTTCCTTCCGCAATTCTGTTTCGTTTGAAAACGTTCCGCGGAAGGCATCGCCGAGATAGACGTCCATGTTTTCGGCATGCGAAATGCCCAGCGCGACGCAGCGTGCAACGTGCCGCTCCCGCGCCATTTCCTTTGCCGTTTCGCAAACTGCACCGAAGCCGATGAAACGGTTCAGCGAGGAAAATGCTGCGCCGCCAAAGAAAACCGACGCCAAGATTCCCATTGCCATCACCCGGCAGCAGAGGGTCGTGCCTCTTTCCTTTAAATATAAGTTCCGAAGTGCGAACGCTCCGGTGAGCGAAAGCGTCAGCGCGTCGAGTCCGAGCCACAGATTCTTTCCCTCTTCCCATGCTCCCCACGTCATCACTCCCAACCACGCCGGGAAGACGAGAAGGAACAGCGCGGCGGGAATTGCTAATGACAGCTGAAGCACCGCGGACTCCCCACGGCGCGACAGCGACAGCGCGGAGCAGTGGATGAGGAAAGGAATGGCAGGGAGGAAATATATCTGCAATTTGCTGCTCACCACGGAGAGCAGAACGAAGGTCGAAAGTGTTGTGAGAAGAAAAAACTGCTCCAAGGAGCCGGCATGCTTCCTGTCGCGAAGGGAGTGGAACACGCCGCACAAAGCCCACAAGGACCAAGGGGCAACGACGTACCAATAATGAAGCAGATAATAGTAGAAGCCGTTGCGGTGGTGGAAAGAATGAACCGCCCGTCCGACGGTCTGATGGAAAAGCAGGTTGTTCAGATAGTCACTGCCACCTTCCCATCGCACCGCCAAAAACCAGAGCCCACAAGCTCCGAGCAGCGGCAGCCACGTCCGTAAGCCCCAGAAACGACACACCGATTTCAGATTTCGCGTGAACACAAGAAACGTCATCGTCGCACAGAGTGGAATCAGCAAACCCAACGATCCTTTCGTGAAGACGGCAAGAAAGAGATGAACGGGAAACAGCAGGCGACTCCTTCGCGCCGCTGCGCTTTGGGTGAAGATGCTCCAGAAATCGCGCATCGCACAAACGATGAAAAACGTCATCCAAGCGTCCATGCGCAGCGTCAGGGCAGCGCCGAGAAAGAATCCTGTGGTCAGCAGCATCAGACTTGACGTGCGCCGCAGAGCCGGAGACTCCGCTTCGCCCGCCCAGCGTTCCATGACGTACACCGTTCCTAGCGCCGGCAGGAGCGAGAAGAGCGCGAGCAGCCACATCAGGTGGCGTCCCGTCAGCCATTTGCAAAACATGATTGCCCAAAAATAGAGCGGCGGCTTGTCGGCATAGGGGACGCCGTGGTTCGTAAACGCGAAAAACGTGTGGTTGCGCAAAGCCTCGTCAGCGATGCTCAGATAGCGCAATTCGTTGGCGGGCGTGAAGTCGCGAAGCAGGAGGGTGGGGAGCAGCGCAACGACGATGAGAAGAAAGGGGAAAGCGTGGGTCGAAAAGGCGGGCTTGCCGTTGAGAAATGAAAAGCAGGTGCGGGCAAGCGCCCGGAGTTTCTCCCGACAGTTCTGTGGTGATGTCTTTTCCATTTTTTCAAAATCGGTTCGCTGCAAAAATAGATTCCGATTTTGAAGACATTTTGAAGATTCCCGTTTCGGGAGCAGAAAGGGAACACCCCGTAAGTGTCACACGGGGCACTTGCGGGGTGTCAGTCGGTCGTCCGCTTCAAACGATGAGGCAGACGTCAAGATTTCGGTCAGCGTCCTCCTCACGGCACGGGGTCGTAGCCGCTGCCGCCCCAAGGATGACAGCGCAGGATGCGGCGGACGGCGAGCCACGTGCCTTTCAACGGACCGTGTTTGCGGAGTGCCTCCAAGGCATACTGCGAACAGGTGGGCGTGAAGCGGCAGGCGGGAGGCGTGTAGGGGGAGATGAAGCGACGATAAAACAGAATCGGCAGACACATCACCCAGACCGCCATGCTGCGAACACGCGACAAAAGTTCGCGAGACGACGTTGGTTTTTCGTTTTCAGACTTCATTGTGGTGGAAAGGTTGGAGCAGGTTTCGTTCGCGTGCTGCGCAGAGTTTCCGGAAGGCTTCGTCCATGAGGGCGAAGAGTTCTTCGGTCGTTTCGGCGCGGAGAATGGCGATGCGAAGCGGGCGGAAGTCGGGAATCCCTTTGAACAAAGGTGTGGCGGCGAGGTGGCGGCGGGAATGGAGAATGCCGCTGCGTTCGCCGCAACGCTCCACGCTGAGATTCACCTGCTGCTTCAAGACGGCGAGTTTCCAAGCGTCAGAGAGGGGAGCGGCGTCGGTGGGTATGACACTGCTGACGTCAAGGCTCGTCCCGTCAAGGTGGTCACGTAACTCCTTAAAAATCCACGGACAGCCGAAGGTGGCGCGTCCCACCATGACGGCATCCACGCCGAGGTCGTCGAAGAGACGCTGCGCCGTGGCGCCGTCTGTGATGTCGCCGTTGGCAATGATGGGAATGTGGATGCGCGGGTTGCGTCGCACCTCTCCGATGAGGCTGTGGTCTGCCTCTCCTTGATACATCTGCGCACGGGTTCTGCCGTGAATCGTGAGTGCTTCGATGCCGCAGTCCTGAAGTTGCTCGGCGAGGGAGGTGATGACCAAATGCTCCGAGTCCCATCCCAGCCGCGTCTTGGCAGTGACGGGGACGGAGACGGCATCGACGACGTGGCGCGTGATGTCTAAAAGCAGCGGAATGTTCTGCAAGAGTCCTGCGCCGGCACCTTTGCCTGCCACGCGTTTCACGGGGCAGCCGAAGTTGAGGTCCAAGACGTCGGGGTGCGCCTGCTCCACCACAATCTGGGCGGCGTCGCGCATGGCAATCGGGTCCTTGCCGTAAATCTGAATCGCTACGGGACGCTCGTCGGGACTCACGCGCAGTTTGTCGAGACTCTTCCCGACCATGCGCACCAAGGCGTCGGAGGCGACGAACTCAGAATAGACCATGGAAGCACCGAGACTGCGGCACAGCAGACGGAAGCCGATGTCGGTGACATCTTCCATGGGGGCAAGCAACACGGGACGAGGACCGAGGTCAATGTTTCGTATTTTCATAAAAGAGTTTTCTAAGAAACGGAGAACGCTATGCTTTTGAGATTACAACCTTTTCGCGCCACACGGGACGAACGACGGGCAGGAGAACGATGATGCCGCCGACGGTGAGGAGTGTGCCGAGCGCGAGGTCTGCCCAAAGCGGGAGTGATTCTGCGGCGTCGTTCAACGCGGGAAAACTGAGAAGCAGCACGCCGAGGACGTTGTTGAGAATGTGGGCGGGGAGGCAGAGACGCAGGTCACGGGTGCGCAGAAAGAACAGACCGAAGACGATGCCGATGAGGAAGGCGGGCAGTCCTTGTTGCCAGTTGCCGTGGAAGAGGGCGAAGCAGAAGGCGGCGAGGGTGGCGGCGCTCCAGGCGGGGAGACCGCGACGGAAGAGCACCCGTGTGATGCCGGCGCGGAAGAGCAACTCCTCGCATGCCGGACCGACGAGGCAGAGCAGCGCGAGACAGAACACATTGTCCTTCTGTTGCTCGAAAATGGCTTGCGTGCCGCCGTCGTCCAATCCGAGAGGGATGAACAGGAACGAAAGTCCCAGAGCCAACAAAAGCGTGGCGGCGCAGGAGAGAACCGTCAGACGCAAAGAATCCGCCTCCGTCACTGCCACGGGCACGTCCTTGAGGCGGTCGCGCCTATACCATATATATATACCCACGGAAAGCAGCAGTTCGGTGACGAAGAGACTGATGCCGAAACCGACGGGCGGAAAGTTCATCAGCGCGTCGAGGTCAAGGGGTGCCACGGAAATCTCGGGCATGAAGAAGACAACGGTTAGCACGAGCGCCACAAGTTGCGCTACGAAAAAGAGAAGGAGAAGAAGGATGGAAGGAAGCATGATGAAAGGGCCTTTTTTAAGTTTCAATTGGCTTTGGTTTGCCCGCCGACGGAATCGGCGGGAACGGTGGCAATGTTGAAGACTCCGCCGCAGGCGGGTCGCTTTTGCTTGAAGCGCGGCACGCGCTTCAAGC
>JBJEAG010000327.1:0-3907 GCA_051868855.1 Alloprevotella sp.
GACATGTTTAGAAGCAAAGCCACACATATTTTATATTGTCTTCCGATAGTCCTCCTTTCGGTCTTCTTCGGCTGCTCCCAGAAAAAGTCTCACATCGACGAAGAAGCGCTGCAGGCACTGACCGACTCCCTCCCCGAAGCACCGGACGACCAAATCAAAGCATTGACCGAAGTCGAGGAACCCGACAGCGTCGATCCCGCCGTGTTGGGACGAGCGGAGGGAACGTACATCTATATTTCCAAACCCAAAATGCGCCTCTATGTTGTGAACCGCAAAGACAGCGTGCTGTTCTCCTGCGGCATCGCCTGTGGCGCGAAGAAAGGCAATAAGGAAGAATATGGAGACTACCGAACGCCGGAGGGACGTTTCCGAGTGGTCGGCATCTACGAAAGCACCGACTGGATTCACAAAACGCGCGACGGCAGAAAGGTGAAGGGGTGCTACGGTCCCTACTTCCTCAGCCTTGCCACGGGAAAGTTCGCCGGCATCGGCATTCACGGCACCAACGCTCCGCGAAGCATCGGCAGAAGAGCCTCGGAGGGCTGCATCCGCGTGAACACGAACCACATCATCTATCTGAAACAGAACTACGCCTACTGCGGCATGAGGGTCATCATCTCCGGCGAAACGGAACGTTTGCCCGATTTCATCGGACTCGGCGCCGAAGACCGGCTCACTCCGGCGCAGATTGCGCGCCTCATTGCTGACTCCGTGGCGCGCGCCGCCGAAGCCGACAGTCTCCGACGCCTTGACTCCCTCGCCGCCGTGAAAGCAGCGGAAGAAGCCGCCGCCGTCCGCGACAGCGCCTCCGCCCGAACCAACCGCGACAGCCGCGACAGCGTCGCTGCCACCCGCGAGGAAGATTGAGACACGCTTCCGCCACGAAAGTCCGCCGCTTTCGTCACGCAAATTCGCCGCTTCCCTCACGCAAAATTGTGCTTTCGCCACACAAAAAAAGCATTCGTGTGCAACACGGCGAGCCTCGTTTTTCTTCAATCAAAAAAGTTCTTAATAAGCTTGCTCGCAAAAGAGTAAAACGCTAAATTTGCAGCAGTTAAAGAGAAAAGAACCTCTTTCGGAGTTCTTTCGTCCTGTTTTCAGGCTCTCTGTCTTCCGGAACAACGCGTGTTTCCGGTGTCTTTTTTGTTTTATCCGTAAATTCAAAATCTGTGTTACTAAAGAAATATGCTGTCTGTGCTGTGATGGGTCTGCTGGGAATGCTCTCAGCAGGTGCGCAAGACCTCATCCCCGAAGCGCTTCCCAAACACTCACGGGCAGAAAAGAAGGTCATTGAAGTCAAAGCCGTCACGCTTCCCGACTTCACCGTGACGCCCGACTTCATGAAGCCTGCCGCCACCGCCGTCGTCGCCAACAATGCCTTCGGCGAAAGCGTGGTCAAAACTGCTCTCCAATATCTCGGCGCGCGCTACCGCTCCGGAATGCAAGGTCCCAACGCCTTTGACTGCTCCGGCTTCACCAGTTTCGTCTATGGAAGAGAGAACGTCAAGATTCTGCGCTCCTCTCGTTCACAATACACCCAAGGAACGCCCATCGGTCAAATCGCCGACTTGAAAAAAGGAGACCTCGTCTTCTTCGGCGGCAGAGGTAGCACCCGCAGCGTCGGACACGTCGGCATTGTCACCGAAGTCGATCCCGACGGAAGCAAATTCTCCTTCGTTCACGCCAGTTCCAGCGGCGGCGTTCGAATCTCCTCTTCCAACGAAGCCTACTACAGTCGCCGCTACATCGGAGCACGCCGAATCGTTGAGTGAAACGGGCGACCCAACCGCAAAACCTAATTCAAACGTACATAAATCCAAGTGCCGCCTTTCCCAAGACGGCATTTTTCATATTCTTCAAAATCCGCTTTCTCATGCTCAACATCCTCAACGCAGAAATCAGTAACCTCGACCAACTCATCGCAAAACTCATCGACCTTTCCGTCACCACAGGGAAACATATCCTTGCCGCCGCCCTCATCTACCTCATCGGGCGCTTCATCATCAAACTCCTCAACCGCCTCGTCGGTTCCATGCTCGAACGCCGCCACGTCGAAGTCAGCGTGCAGAGTTTCCTCAAGAGCCTGGTGAACATCCTTCTGACTGTCCTGCTCATCATCTCCGTCATCAGCGCCCTCGGCATTAACACCACGTCGTTCGCCGCGCTGCTCGCCTCAGCCGGCGTTGCCGTCGGCATGGCGCTCTCCGGCAACCTCCAAAACTTCGCCGGCGGACTCGTCATCCTGCTTTTCAAACCCTATCGCGTCGGCGACTGGATTGAAGCACAGAGCGTGCAGGGTCGCGTCCACGAAATCCAAATCTTCCACACCATCCTCATGACTGCCGACAACAAACTCGTCTATATTCCCAACGGCAGTCTCAGCACTTCCGTTGTCGTGAACTATTCCAAGATGGGCATGCGCCGCGTGCAGTGGACTGTCGGCATAGACTACGGCGAAGACGTGGAGAAGGTGCGCCGCAAACTCCTGGAGCTCTTCGCCGCCGACGCTCGCATTCTCCAAGAGCCCGCCGACAAGCTCCCCTTCATCGGAGTCGATGCCCTCGGCGACAGCAGCGTGAACCTCGTCGTGAGAGTCTGGGTCAAGACGGAAGACTATTGGGCAGTCTATCACGAGGTGCAGCAACACATCTACGAACTCTTCACCCGCGAAGGCATCAACATTCCCTATCCTCAGCAAGTCGTGCATCTGGCGAACGCCGGTCTGTCAGCCTCCTGAGCCAAGAAAAGCGGAGAAGACTGCGAAAAAACAGGGAAATCTTGGCAGTAATAAAATAAATGCCTACTTTTGCACCTCGCAAGCACTATGCAAATTAAGTAATAACAAAATAAAATCACTAACAAACAATGATTGTAGTACCCGTAAAGGAAGGCGAAAACATTGAACGCGCCCTCAAGAAATTCAAAAGAAAATTTGAACGCACCGGCATCATCAAGGAATTGCGTGCTCGTCAGCAGTTCGACAAACCCAGCGTGCTGAAGCGTCTGGCAAAAGAACACGCTGTTTACGTTCAGAAACTGAACCTCAGCAAGGAAGACTAATTCCAAGCCGCGCATCCCCTTCCCGTTCACGGGTGCGGTTCGCAAAACCGTCCGACCTTTTCGATTAAGGTCGGACGGTTTTGCGTGATGTATGGGGTTATGGGGCGAAGGCGCGGTTCTTCGATGTTATTTAAACGGCATTTAAACGGACGCTTCGGTCAAAAGGGACAATTGTTTGAAGACAACTTTGACAACGGGGGACAACTGAGATATCTTTTTGGGTTTCATCGTGGAATGTTCACTGATTCTCCTTGTTGATGAGATTGACCACGACTTTCACCATCACGTCTTTTTCTTCTGTGCGGCTTTCGGCAATCATCAGGGTGAGGGCGACAAGGGTGTTGTCGGCTATGCGTTTTCTGCCATCCGCGGAGTAAAGGATGCCGTTCTTTTCCATGAACCACAGGAACAGCATTGCCGCAATGCGCTTGTTGCCATCGCTGAACGAGTGGTTCTTCACGACGAGATAGAGCAACATGGCAGCCTTTTCTTCGACGGAAGGGTAGAGGTCTTCGCCACCGAAGGTTTGATAGATTTGCCCGATGCTGCTTTTGAAGGAATCATCTTTTTCGTTGGCAAACCACTGACTGCCGCCAAACTTTTCTTTCAAAGCCTGAATGGCATCCATGGCGTTCTCGTAGGTGGCACGGAAAGGTTCTTCCTTGGTGGTCTTCGCGATGTCCAGCGTCTGATAGTCGTAGCGGTCAAGCGTGTCAAGGGCATAGACGTAATCAGCAATGACGTTGAACAGTCCGGCATATTCTCCTTCCGAAACCTTGTCTTGGAGGGTGAGGGCGCGGGACATGAGTCGCACCACGTCTTTCAGTTCGTCGTAGTGGTCAAGGCG
>JBJEAG010000327.1:4007-6541 GCA_051868855.1 Alloprevotella sp.
GTCTGTCGTGTAGAGAACGATGGAGGAGCCGTTGTGGGCGATAATCTTGTTTTCTGTCATTCTTATTCTTTATTTCACCTCCGCAGCAGGTTGGAGGTCGCAGTCTTCGCAGTGCTCCGCTTTGATTTCTTCTTGGTTGAAGTGATAGGGAGGATAGGCGCTGGATTTTTTGAAGCGGTTGTTGCGGAAGACGAGTCCCTTGGTTGATTTCACGTAGAGCAAGGGCTTGTCGAACGTTTCAAAGTCGTTGTCTTCAATGAGGATGGAACCGCGCTTGCCGCCGTGGAAGCAGTGCTTCTGCTTGTCAAGGGCGGGAATTTCGGGATAAATCGAAATCACGGCGTTCGTGAACTGATAGAGCGAAGTCAGCGCGTTGGTGAAAATGTTGCGGCGGATGATGAGGTCATGAACCGAACCGCTCTCGAACCAACCGTTGCAGTCGCCGCAAAGCACGATGGCAGCGCCGGAAGTGTGGTCAAAGTGGTTGCTCTCGCAGACCGTGCGGCGCGGAGAACTGAAAAGGGCGCCGCGGGCGCGGTTGTTGCGAATGATGTTGCGACGGAACGTCACGGTCGGCGAAGCGCTGAGGTTTTCGATTCCCCAAAGTCCTCCGTCGTTCAGAGTCTCGGGCAGTTCTTCGCGCACCGAGATGAGCATTTCCTTCACGCCGTGGAAAGAGGTTCCTTCGACGGGGCGGACAGACCGGATGACGCAGCGTGCGGGATGTTCTTCCATCGTGTTGGACTGCACGAAAAGCACGGTGTCGCCCGCCGTTCCCCAGTCAAAACCGTAGGCTTGTCCGTGTTCATAGCGACAGCGCACGGTGTGTTTGTCCACGACTTCTTTGATTCGGAGATAGACTCCGTGCACGTTGATGGCGTCGTCCATGGCGTGTTCGTAGAGTCCGCGTTCCGATTGAATGTGTCCGCTGCACTGAGAGAAGTGAGTGGCGTCGGCTTGTGTTGTGAAGTAGCGCGGGTCGTCGGCACCTCGGAGCGCCACGTCAAATCCGCGCAGCGTGATGTCGTGACATCGTTGGGCGATGAGCCCCATTCCTTCTGCGTAGTGCATCTTCACTTTCTCCAAAACAGTGGCTGTGTCGTTTGCCATGAAGATGCCGGGGCAGGGTCGCCAATATGTTCTCATCGCCACAACGGTTCCGGGAACGAGACGTTTGTCTTTCCAGTTCGGAGCGCGGAGGTGGTTGCTGCCGAGGTTGATGAAATCGCGCGTGTCAATCCAAAGGTCTCCCGTGTTATAGACGATGTGGCGCGTGTCTCTCTCAAAGGCTATGCCCGAGTTTGGCAGGGTCGTCCAGTCTTCGCCGTAGGCTTCCAGTGCGCCGTTATTTGCTTTTCGCCATTTCACCCACGGCGCCACCTCAAACGTGATTCCCTCCTCTTCGGAGTTCTTCAGTACCTGCACCTGAGTGATTTGCGGATTGTCGGAGTCGATGGCGAGGTTTTTGAGTGTGCAGTTCTTTCCGTGTTTCAGCACGATGGGAAGCATGCGTCCGTGACAGCGAATCTCTGCGCCCTGTCCGTCGATGACGAGGTTTTCCCATCCGTTGAGCATGATGCCGACGGCTTTCGGTTGGTTTTGGTCGTGGTTGGAAATGTAGAGTTCCTCTTTCCGGCAGTCGCTCGAGTGGAAGTGATAGACGCCCTTCTCGAACTTCAGTTTCAGCGTCTCTCCCGGCTTTTGTTCGCTGCGCAGGGCGCGGAGCACACTGTCCAGGCGCGAAGCCAGCGTTTTGTCGTCGGCGGCGTTGGGTCGGATGCCACGCTCGGCAAGTTTCACGGTTCTGCTTCCGGCGTTCGCAGTCAGCGAAACGGCAAGGAGCATGAGAACGGTTGCAACGATGCGCAGAGAGTTGGCGCGGCGGGAAAAAAGATTCTGCACGCCGATGAACGTGTTTTTCATGTCAGAAATTTTGTAATTATAGAAGTGAAAAGTAGTGCTTATATAAATAATGCGTGTCTTTCATGCGTTCTCCCTCCTCGAACGACTGCGTAAATTCCTCCTTTCCCGTCTGCGAAGTTAGGTAATAAATGATGAGCTGCGGCTTTTCGAGAAGATTTATTTCCCTTTTATAAAAAAAGACGGGATTTTGTTTGTTGGTTTCGCGGAAAGCCTTACCTTTGCACTCGCTTTCCGAAAGGAACGCTGATTGGTGCGTTAGTTCAGCTGGTTAGAATACATGCCTGTCACGCATGGGGTCACGGGTTCGAGTCCCGTACGCACCGCCTCTTTTCAACGCAAAAGTCTCGAAGTTGCTGCTTCGAGACTTTTGCGTTTTCTGCGTTTGCGGCGGTTGGAGCGTTTTGCGAACTTTTGTCGAAGCGTACGATTTTTCGCGCAACAAAAAAGGTTGCAACGCGTCGTTGCAACCTTGTCAGTGATCCGCTTGGGGTTCACCTGTGTCTTATAAATCTCTGATATTCAGTTGTAATTTTCAATCCTTCAAATTATCTCCACCGATTTCGCAGCGTGATACTTTCCGCATTTTGCGCACCACTCTTTGGCCTTCGTAT
>JBJEAG010000328.1:0-6505 GCA_051868855.1 Alloprevotella sp.
TCTCTTACCCGGGGTTCTCGCTCGCTGCGCTCGCTTCACCCCGGGCTAGTATCTCACCCTCCTTCGTCGGGTTCGTTCGTGCTTTCAGCACTCGCCATCCGGTCAAGGGGCTTATCCACCGCAAGCATCAACGTATTCAATTCATTAAGACCGTTTACCGGACAGCAATATTTTCCTAATCATTGTACGCTCGCGTACGGCGTGGCAATACTTCTGCACGCTGATTTATCACTCCTGCACGCCGACTCGTTACTTACCGCCGTGCCGCGGTAACTTTACCGCCGTGCCGCGGCATGTTTACCGCCGTGCCGCGGCATGTTTACCGCCGTGCCGCGGTAAGTGATGATTCCCAAGGAAAGAGTGACGACTCCCAAGGAAAGAACGACGAAACCCAAGGAAAGAACGACGGTGTGCGGGCTGAAATGGACGTTTTGCCTCCGCGGCTGTTCGCCACGTTGCGGAAACAGCAATAAAATCGGCGCGTTCGTAAAAAAATGGTTTCAAAAGTTGGGGGGGTAGTACATTTTATCTACTTTTGCGGCGGAGCAGAAGGCGCACACTTTCAGATGATTCTTGATGTTCTTCCTCCGCGCCGCTCCTCTGCTGCCGGACCACGCCGACTCTTCCTCCGCGCCGCTCCACTGCCGGGCACTGTCCGCCCGTCGTTGTCCCCCTCTGCGAGAACATATTTACTTCTAATACCAATTTCTTTTCATGAAACATTTTCTAACCCTTCTGCTGTGCCTCGTGGCTTCGCTCACGGTGGGCGCGGCACCTGTCGCCCCGACATTCTCGGCTACTGAGGATGAGGATGCGACATGGTACTACGTTCGCTTCAATGCGGGCGTGAAATGCTGTCTGACAGACCAGGGCAGCGGCAATCTGAAGATTCAGGTCTATGACCCGGCTATTGCTGATAGGCAACAATGGAGACTCATCGGCACTGCCGACGGTTTCTTGTTGAAAAGCAAAGCCGGAAACTACGTGAACTTCGCTTCCAGTCGTTTCACCACCTCCACGACCGGAACGAGTCTGAGTTTGGTGGAATATACCTACTTCTACGAGATTCATCGTGTGGAAAACACTGACAACACGAACAACATGAATCTTAACGGCGGAAGTAATGCCGGAAGAGAGTTGGCAGAATACACTGCCGGAGACGGGAACAACAAGCTGTCTTTTGTGAGCGTCGCAGAAATGCAAAGCATGTATGAAGCTGCCTTGCCGCAAATCACTGACTTGGAAGAACCGATGTGGTATTATCTCAAACTGACCAACAGCGGAAATCACTGGTTGGTGGATGCGGGAGAGTCTGCAAAAGTGGCGCTTAATGCCACCCGAACTTACAATGACCATACACGAAGCTGGCAGTTGGTGAAAGTGGATGAAGAAGGAGGCTTTGCCTTGCGCAACCGCGCCTCCGGTCGCTACATCAACTCTTTCTCTGATTCCAATGACGGCGGCACGGGTGGTTCACAAGAAAATGGACGCTTCTACATGGGTTCCTCTTCTGCCTCGCTTTCAGATGCACTCGTTTTCAATTTGGGACCGGGTGCCGAAATTGGCTACTTTGAAATCTATCGCAAAGGCGACACGAACAAATGGGGTTTCAACAAACGCACTTCTTCGCTTGGCGGACTCTATGACAATGAACTGGCCGTTTGGAACGAGTTTAACGACGGCAACCGAATGCAATGCGAATTGGCGGAAAACATTGACAACGCCTACAACACTTATATCGGCTCTTTGCCGAAGTTCTCTGACGAGAGCAACGAGTACTGGTACTTACTCAAATTTGTGCGTTCCGGCTATGCGACTAAGTTCGTGAACGACGCAGGCGATGCCTCCGTCTTGGCATTGAGCGGGACGGCAAGCAATGCCGACGCCTACTTTTGGAAATTCGTGGGAACTGCCGACAACTTTGTCATGAAGAGCAAGAGCGGACGCTACGTCACTAATTTCTACAACTCAGACCTTTCCACGGTGAACATCAATAACTCACGTTTCTACACCGGCACCACCACCGATGAAGCCTCCGCTGCATTGGCTTTGCGTTTCAACTCAACTACCGACCGAAATGATGGGTTTGAGATTTCGCGTGTTTCCGACACCAACAACTGGGGAATGAACAACCGTGGAACCCAAGTCGGAGCATGGACTGACAACGATGCCGGCAACACCATGCAAGTGGTGCTCGCCTCAGAGCAATTCGCCGAGAGTCCCACGCTCTACGACGACGCCTCCACGCTCACCGACGAATCTCTTTACTACTACATTCAGTTCAAGACGGGCAGCGCCGTGGTCGAGGACAAGGGCGCAGGAACCAACGCGCAGACTGCCATGATGGCAAACTCCAACGCGCAACTCTGGGCGTTCATCGGCACCGACGTGACCTCCCTCAAAGCCATCAACAAGGCGGGACGATACCTCAGTTATAATGGTACGAACTATCAGACCGCGACTTCCGCCGACGACGCCGTCACCTTTGAACTCCGCCAGAGCAGCGCCCACCCCGGCTACTATGAACTCGTCAATGCCGAAGCCACGCAAGCCATGAATCAGGTGGGCGGCACGGGAGCCGGAAGAGCGCTCGGCGTCTGGACCATCGGCGATGCGAACAACCCCTTCAAACTCGTCCTGCCGCCCGCTCCCGTGGAACCCACGTTCTATGCCGACGCCACGGCGGCAGAGGGCGACGAATGGTACTACATGCAGTTCTGCAACAACTCCCTCAACTGGATTGCGCCCTCCACCGTCGGCGAGCAAGTCACCGTGACGGCAGCCGTGCTGTATAAGGAAGAAATGATGTGGCGCTTCATCGGCGACAAGGACGATTTCAAACTCATCAACAAGAAGGGAGAATATGCCTTCTTCGACGGTACGAATCAAAACGGTTTCCTCAAGACCTCCACGACCGACGGCGACACCGATGCCTATAAGTTCAGCCTCGTCGTTTCCAAAGGAGCCTACGCCCAGGCTTGGGAAATCAAACCCGCAGTAGTGACCAGTACCGACTATCCGCACTTGAACATGTATCAAGGAGCATACGAAGGCAAGCCCATTTCCGTTTGGTCAGCCGGCGACGGCGGCAACGCCATCAAGTTCCTCCCCGTCTCTGAAATGGAATATGCCGACTACACCGTGACGGGCAGCACGACCTTCACGCCCGAACAGAAGTTCACGCTGTGGTACACCGAGCCCGCCACCACCGCCACACTCTACTCCGGCGGTCAGGGCTACTCCAACTGGATGGAATGGTCACTGCCCATCGGCAACGGACAACTCGGCGCGAGCCTCTTCGGCGGCGTCATGCGCGACGAAGTCCAAATCAACGAAAAGACCCTCTGGAGCGGTAAGTCCACCGACAACAGTTCCAACTACGGTCAGTTCGAGAACTTCGGCTCCGTCTATGTCGAAAACATCGGCAGCGACCTCAGCCTCCGTCCCGACGAAGGCGCCACAGACTACTATCGCAGCCTCGACCTCGCCGATGCGTTGGGTAAGGTATATTTCAAGAGTGCCAAGACCCAGACTGAATACACTCGCGAATATTTCGCCTCCAATCCCGACAAGGCAGTCGTTGCCCACTATGCTGCCAACGGCGACGCCAAACTCAACCTGCGCATCACCATGAAGAGCGGCGGCATCCTCGGACGCACCACCTCCTACGCCGACGGCTGCGGCTTCTTCTCCGGCAACACCTTCTCGGGCTCAACCCAGACCATTAAGTATGCGCTTCGCTTCAAAGTCGTGAACCTCGGCTCCGAAGGCACCATCAGCACCGACGAGAACGGCGTCACCGTTGCCGATGCCTCGGAAATCATGGTTGTCATCTCCGGTGCCACCGACTACGACCCCGCATCTGCCACCTACGTCTCCGGCACGACGCAACTGACCTCCAACCTCCGCACCACCGTCAACGCCGCCGCCGAGAAGGACTACAGCACGCTGAAGACTGCCCACCTCGACGACTTCCACGCTCTCTGGAATCGCATGAGTCTCGAACTGGACGGCATCAGCAACACCGTGACGACCGATGCACTCATTAATAATTATAGCAGCGGAACAGGCACTGACGCCCTCATGCTCGAGAACCTCTACTTCGCCTACGGTCGCTATCTCGAAATCTCTTCCTCTCGCGGCGTCGATTTGCCCTCCAACCTCCAAGGCATTTGGAGCAACATGGACAACCCCGCTTGGAACGCCGACATCCACGCCAACATCAACGTGCAGATGAACTACTGGCCCGCCGAGCAGACCAACCTCAGCGAGATGCACCTGCCCTTCCTGAACTACATCATCAACATGGCAAACAGCCCGCAGTGGAAGGCGTATGCCACCGCCGCCGGACAAGAGCGCGGCTGGACCTGCTACACCGAAAACAACATCTTCGGCGGCGTCGGCTCCTTCATGCACAACTACGTCATCGCCAACGCCTGGTACTGCACCCACCTTTGGCAGCACTACCGCTACACGCTTGACAAGGATTTCCTGCAGCGCGCCTTCCCCGCCATGCTTTCCGCCGCGCAGTTCTGGATGGACCGCCTGATTCTCGACGACGACGGCACCTACGTCTGCCCCAACGAATATTCTCCCGAGCACGGTCCCTCTGAAGACGGCGTGGCTCACGCCCAGCAGTTGGTCTATGACCTCTTCGAGAACACCCTCGCCGCCATCCGCGTGCTCGGTCAGGAAGCCGCGGGCATCAGCGACGATGACCTTGCCACGCTCAAGAACCGCTTCGACAACCTCGACCCGGGATTGGCAACGGAGACCTACGACGGAACGTGGACGACTGACGGCAGTGGAGATGCCACCACTCGCAACGGCGTAGAACCCGGCACAACGATTCTCCGCGAATGGAAGACCTCCACATATAAGAGCGGTGCTGACGGTCACCGTCACATGAGCCACCTCATGTGTCTCTATCCCTTCAGCCAAGTCACTCCCGGCACAGAACTCTACGACGCTGCCGTGAACTCCCTCCGTCTCCGCGGCGACGGTGCCACAGGCTGGTCAATGGGTTGGAAGATTAACCTCTGGGCTCGCGCCAAGGACGGCGACCACAGCCGCACCATCCTCAACAACGCCCTCCGTCACGCCAACGGCAGCGCAGGCGTCTTCTACAACCTCTACGACTCCCACGCTCCCTTCCAAATCGACGGTAACTTCGGTGCTTGCGCCGGCATGGCTGAAATGATTATGCAAAGCCAGAGCGACACGATTGAGGTGCTCCCCGCCCTTCCCTCCGCCTGGACGGCAGGACAGATGAAGGGCATGAAGGCGGTCGGCAACTTCACCGTGGACATCGCTTGGAGCGACGGAAAAGCCACGCTCGTCAAAGTCGTTTCCCACAAGGGACAGCCGCTCATGATTAAAGCCGCCGACATTGCTTCGGCTAAAATCACGAAGAACGGAACGGACGTCGGCACAGCCATCGTTGCCACCGACGTGGTGCGCATCCCGACCGCTGAGGGCGACGAAATCATCATTGACTTCACCCAGGGCACCGTCACTCCCGACAAGGGCGCGATGGAAATCCTCACTGCTGAGGGCTACGGCACGTTCTACTCCGACCGCGCCATCGTCATGCCCGCCGGCGTCACAGGTGCCGTGGTCAGCACCGTGCAGGACGACGGTTCCGATGTCGGCAAACTGCAGACGGATTGGAGATATGCTCCCGCCTCCGTCGTTCCCGCCGGCACCGCCATGCTCATCAAGGGCGAGCCCGGAACCTACGAGTTTGAATACTCTGACGCCGCGGATGCTTTTGAAGGCACGAACCTGCTCCACGGACAGATGACCGACGCTTTGATTGCGAGCGAAGCCAACACGAAGTACTATAAACTCACCTACTCCAAGGTCTCTGACGTGAAGACGCTCGGCTTCTTCTATGGTGCCGCCGACGGCGCCGCCTTTGTCAGCAAAGCCGGAAAGGCATGGCTCGCAGTGCCCACCTCGGGAGCGTTGCGCGGCTACAGTTTCGACTTCGGCACGCAGACCGGCATCACCGGCGTCGAAAGTGACAGCAACGGCGCCCGCATCCACAGCCTCGACGGCAGACGTGTGAACCGTCCCGCCGACCGACTGGAGCGCGGCGTCTATGTCATCGACGGAAAGAAGATTATTGTCAAATGAAAATCCGAAAGACCATGAAGAAAACATATATGCGTCCGCTCTCAGAAGTCTGTCCCTGCCATTTGGAGTGCATGCTCTCCGGCTCACTCGGCGTGACCGACAGCGAAGTCAACTCGGGCAACAAGTCCGACGACGATTACAACGACTACGGTTCTCAGTTCTCCTCCCGCCGCTCCTGGCCGCCCCGCGCCAACGGCAGCATTTGGGAATGAAATGACAAGCCTCAATGATTGAAACCCCACGGGGACTGCGCCACCAGCGACGCAGTCCCCGTTTTGGGTGGATACGAAACGGTGGGAGCGAATGGTTACCGTTTTCTGCAAAGAATCTTCAGGAAGGCAGCAAATGGGACAACTTATTTTGGGGA